>DATMWS010000073.1:0-10672 GCA_035562135.1 Thiobacillus sp.
AACCCGCACCGCGCGCGTCTGGCAGTTGTTCATGGCCGGCGTGTGGCAGGAGGCCGATACCCTGCACGGCGGCCTGGGCCAGGTCAGCAAATTTCCGATGGCGCCGCAGTTGCATGCCTTGCTGGAGCGCCAGACGCAGCAGCCGGACGCCAGGCTCGCCGCGTTTCTGCGTTTGACTTTCGACCAGATGGCGGCACGCGGGCTGCGCGATCATGTCGGCGGCGGATTTTTCCGCTATACCACGGACCCCGAGTGGGACACCCCGCATTTCGAGAAAATGCTCTACGATAACGCGCATCTGGCCGTGCTCTACCTGCGTGCCGCGACCGTGCTGCGCCAGCCGCGTTACCGCGAGATTGCACGCAGCACGCTCGATTTCATGGAGGCCGAATTGCTGGATGCGAGTGGCGGTTTGTACAGCAGCACTTCGGCGGTGGACGCCGCGGGTCGGGAAGGCGCGACCTATCTGTGGGAACCCGATGAACTGAAACGGCGTTTGTCGCCCGAGGCCTATGCAGCTGCGCGACGGGTGTGGCGGCTCGATGTGCCGCGCAGCTTCGACGACGGCTATCTGCCCGCGGAATATCGCACGCCAACGGCGGATGAGCGCCGGCTGCTGGCCGATGCCGCGCGCACCCTGCGTCCGCTGCGCCAAGCTCGCAGCCTGCCCAAGGACGACAAGCTGAACGCTGGCCTGAATGGCCTGGCGCTGTCGGCGTTCAGCCAGGCGATTCCACTCGATCCGGCCTACCGTCCGCGCGCCGACCGTCTGCAGCGTTTCCTGCTGACGCGCCTGGTCAGGGACGGCCGCTTGTTGAAGGCGATGGCGCGCGGGCAGATGCTGCCGCAGGCCGAACTGGAGGACTACGCCTATGTCGTGCAGGGCCTGCTCGACCATGCCGAGGCCACCGGCAACGGGCAATCGCGTGCCCGTGCACGGCAACTCGCGCACACCGCCTGGAAATTATTCTGGAGTGAAAAGGGCTGGAAACACGAAGCGCAGCCCTTGCTGGCCACGCTGCAGGCCGAGCCGGCGCTGGCCGACGGCGCGCTGTATTCGCCTTCCGATGTACTGATCCTGGCCAGCTTGCGCCTGCAGGAACCTGCGTTGCAGCGGCTGGCACGAAATGCCGCCGGCTGGCGTCTGCCCGCGATGGAGCAGGATGCGTATGCCTATCCCACCCGGCTGCGGGTGCTGACGCAGGTGCAACCTGACGCGTGATGCACCCTGCTAGTTGAGTTCGGGTTCCTGCGCCGGCTCCAGCGTGCGCTGCATGGGGCGCAGTCCGACCTGGATTTTCAGGTCCAGCGATTGCTGCTTGCGCGCTACCGTGAGGCGGGCGACGTCGCCCGGCTTCAGCGCGGCAATCAGGTTGAGCAGCGAGGCCGAATCAGACACCCTGTTGCCGTTGACCGCCAGCAGGATGTCGCCCGGACGAATGCCGCCGGCGTCGGCCGGGCCGCCTTTCAGCACGCCTGCAATCAGCGCGCCTTCGGCATTTTTCAGGCTGAAGGATTCCGCCAGTTCGGGCGTCATGTCCTGCACCTCGATGCCGACCCAACCGCGCGTCACGCTGCCGGACTTGATGATCTGCTCCATCACCTGGCGTGCGATGCTGACCGGAATGGCGAATCCGATGCCTTGCGAGCCGCCGGTGCGTGAATAGATCGCGCTGTTCACCCCGACCAGATGGCCTGCCGAATCGACCAGCGCACCGCCCGAATTGCCCGGGTTGATCGCGGCATCGGTCTGGATGAAGTTCTCGAAGGTGTTGATCCCGAGATGGGTGCGGCCGAGTGCGCTGACAATGCCTGCGGTGACGGTCTGGCCGACGCCGAACGGGTTGCCCACCGCCAGTACCCAGTCGCCCACCTTGAGGCTGTCGGCTTGGGCAAGGGTGATCGCAGGCAGATTGTCGGCCTCGATTTTCAGTACCGCAAGATCGGTTTCGGGGTCGGCGCCCACCACACGCGCGGGCAGCCTCTTGCCGTCCGCCAGCGCCACCTGGATTTCGTCGGCGGCCTCAACCACATGTTGATTGGTGAGGATGTAGCCATTCGCGCTGACAATCACGCCCGACCCGAGGTTGGATACCTCGCGCGGGCGCTCATCCAGCCGGTCGCCGAAAAAATAGCGGAAGATCGGATCCTGTAGCGCAGGATGAACCGGGCTGCGCACTTTTTGCTGGGTAAAAACGTTGACCACCGTCGGGATCACCTTTTGCGCTGCCGGGGCGAAGGATTCGCCGCTAACGGGCTCGCCGGCCACGGGTCGAGGCGCCTGCTGGATGGTGAGGTTCTGCTGCTGCGGTTGCCAGTGCAAGAGATCGGGCTTGAACAGGACGATGATGAACAGTACACCCAGCGCCACGGTGGTGGATTGGGCGAAAAGCAACCAGAGTTTGCGCATGTTGATTGAATTCATGGACTTGGCGTGATTTCGCCACGCCGAGATTATAGCCCAGGGGAGGCGGTGCATTGCGTTAACGTGATGACGGGCTTCCGGAAAGTGCGGCAAATTGGTTAGAATGCCGGTTTTATCGAAATACGTTCAGGTTAGGTAAACATGAGCCAGGAAGTCGATGGGCAAAAAGTGGACGCACGCAAACGAAAATTCCTGATCGCCGCGACCAGCGCTGTCGGTGGGGTCGCCGTGGCGGCTGTTGCCGTTCCGCTGGTGATGAGCATGATGCCGAGCGCGCGCGCCAAGGCGGCAGGCGCACCGGTGGAAGTGGATATCGACAAAATCGAGCCGGGTATGCTGCTGACGGTCGAGTGGCGCGGCAAGCCGGTGTGGATCGTCAACCGCACCCCGGAAATGCTCGATCTGCTGGCCAAGCATGACGATCAGTTGACCGATCCCAGGAGCGAACAGCCGCAGCAACCCATTTATTGCAAGAACGCCACCCGCTCGATCAAGCCGGAATACCTGGTGGCAGTCGGCATCTGTACCCACCTCGGTTGTTCGCCCACCTTCCGCAAGGAAGTCGGCGCGGCTGACCTGGGTGGTGACTGGCCGGGCGGCTTCTTCTGCCCCTGCCACGGTTCGCGCTTCGACCTCGCCGCGCGCGTGTTCAAGAGTGTGCCGGCCCCGACCAATCTGGTGATCCCACCGCATCAATACATCAGCAACGCCAGGTTGCTGATCGGTGTGGACCAAAAAACTGACCACCTGCAAGGATAAAAATGTCTGCCCTGCAAAAAATGATGGGTTGGGTCGATGACCGTTTCCCCCTCACCGCGACCTACAAGGCGCATCTGTCCGAGTACTACGCGCCCAAGAACTTCAACTTCTGGTACTTCTTCGGCTCGCTGGCGCTGCTGGTTCTGGTGATACAGATCGTCACCGGCATCTTCCTCACCATGAACTACAAGCCGGATTCGGAGCTCGCCTTCACCTCCGTCGAGTACATCATGCGCGACGTCGAGTGGGGCTGGCTGATCCGCTACATGCACTCCACCGGCGCCTCGATGTTCTTTGTCGTGGTTTATCTGCACATGTTCCGTGGCCTGATGTACGGGTCCTACCGCAAGCCGCGCGAACTGATCTGGATCTTCGGCGTGCTGATCTACCTCATGCTGATGGCCGAAGCCTTCCTCGGCTACCTGCTGCCGTGGGGGCAGATGTCGTACTGGGGCGCCCAGGTGATCGTCAACCTGTTCGCTGCCGTGCCTTTCATCGGTGAAGACCTGTCGATCCTGATTCGCGGCGACTACGTGATTTCCGACGCCACCCTGAACCGCTTCTTTGCCTTTCACGTCATCGCCCTGCCGCTGGTGCTGATCGCGCTGGTGGCCGTGCACCTGGTGGCGCTGCACGAAGTCGGCTCCAACAACCCGGACGGCATCGAAATCAAGAAGCACAAAGACCCGGTCACGCATCTTCCGCTCGATGGCATTCCCTTTCACCCGTACTACACAGTGAAAGACATCGTCGGCGTCATCGTCTTCCTGATGGTGTTCTCGGCGATTCTGTTCTTCGCCCCGGAAATGGGCGGCTACTTCCTCGAGGCGGCCAACTTCGTTCCGGCCGACTCGCTGAAGACGCCCGAGCACATTGCGCCGCTGTGGTACTTCTCCCCGTTCTACGCGATCCTGCGCGCGGTGCCGCCGTTGTTTGGTTCGCAGTTCCCCGGCGTGGTGGCGATGGGCATGTCGATCGTGCTGATGTTCTTCCTGCCCTGGCTCGATCGCAGCAAGGTCAAGTCGATCCGCTATCGCGGCCCGATCTATAAAATCGCGCTGGCACTGTTCATCGTGTCCTTTGTTGGGTTGGGTTACCTTGGCCTGCTGCCGTCCACCCCGGTGGCGACGATTTTTGCCCAGGTCTTCTCGGTGATTTACTTCCTGTTTTTCCTGTTGATGCCCTGGTATACCTCGATTGACAAAACCAAACCGGAACCGGAAAGGGTGACTGGCTAAATGAAACGCTTGAAGAATCTTCTTTTCCTGCTGGCGGCAGCCCCCGTCGTGGCCTTTGCCTCCGGCGCCAGCGTTCATCTGGACAAGGCGCCAGTCAATCTGAGTGATCAGGATTCCCTGCAGCGCGGCGCCCGCATGTTCGTGAACTACTGCCTCAACTGCCACAGTGCCGGCTCCATGCGTTACTCACGCCTGCAGGATCTGGGTCTGACCGAAGACCAGATCAAGGACAACCTGCTGTTCACCGCCGAGAAGCCGGGTGAAACCATGAAGGTCGGCATGACCAAGGCGGACGGCAAGGTCTGGTTCGGCGCCACCCCGCCCGACCTCAGCGTGATCTCGCGTTCGCGCGGTGCCGACTGGCTGTACACCTACCTGCGCGGTTTCTACCGTGACGACACCCGCGCCACCGGCTGGAACAATACCGTGTTCGACAAGGTGGGCATGCCGCACGTGATGTGGACCCTGCAGGGCGAAATGGTGGCGGTCCACAAGAAGGTAGGCGAGCATGAAGTGATCGAGCGCCTCGAACTGGTCAAGCCCGGCAGCGTCACGCTGGCCGAGTACGATGCCATGGTCGGCGACCTGGTCAACTACCTGGTATGGATGGGTGAGCCCGCCCAGCTCCAGCGCAAGCTGCTTGGCCTCATCGTTCTGGCTTTCCTGGCGGTCTTCTTCGTGGTGGCCTATTACTTGAAGAAAGAGTACTGGAAAGACATTCACTGAGCCGGATCGTGCCGTTTGCCAACAGCCGGACAGTGTCCGGCTGTTGGCATTTTAAGTATCAAGTACACGCAACACCTTAGGGAGCCCCGCCATGATGACCTTGTATTCCGGTAGTACCGATCCGTACAGCCACCGCTGCCGCATTGTCCTGTTTGAAAAGGACATGGATTTCGAAATCATCGATGTCGACATGCATAACAAGCCGGAAGAAATTGCCAGCATCAGCCCCAGCGGCAAGATGCCGGTGCTGGTCGAACGCGACCTGATTCTGACCGAGTCCAACATCATCAACGAATACATCGACGAGCGTTTTCCGCATCCGCAGCTGATGCCGCCGGACCCCGTCATGCGCGCGCGTGCGCGGCTGGTGCTGTTCAACTTCGAGCACGACCTGTTCTCCCACGTCAACACCCTGGAGCACAGCCTCGGCAAGTCGTCGGACAAGGCGCGCGCGGAAATTCGCGACAGCCTGTCGCAACTCACGCCCATCCTTACCAAGCAGAAGTATCTGATGAACGACGAGTTCTCCATGCTGGATGTGGCGATCGCCCCGCTGCTGTGGCGCCTCGAGCATTACGGCATCGAGTTGCCGAAAGTGGCCGCGCCGGTGCTCAAGTACCGCGAGCGCCTGTTCAGCCGTCCCGCCTTCATCAGCGCGCTGACGCCCACCGAAAAGGCGCTGCGCAAGTAAGAGGCAGGGCAGGTGGCCGAGATTTCAACCAAGCCTTATCTGATCCGCGCACTGTATGAATGGTGTGCGGACGCAGGCTTTACCCCGCAGTTGCTGGTTGCGGTGGACGGCCGCACCCGCGTGCCGCCCGGCTTCGTCAAGGACGGCCAGATCGTGCTGAACATCAGCGCCGGCGCGACGCGAAATCTCACCCTGGACAACGACTGGATCCAGTTTTCCTCGCGCTTCGGCGGCGTCTCGCACGAAATTTCCATTCCGGTGGATCGGGTCATGGCCATTTTCGCGCGCGAGAACGGCCAGGGCCTGCATTTCGAACCCGTCGATTCCCCCGAGCCGCCCGGGCAGACGCCGCCTCCCGTGCCGGGCGATGCGCCTGCGCCGCCCAAGGGAAAGCCTTCGCTCAAAGTCGTCAAGTAATCAGTCAATCAATCGTTCGGCATCGCTATAATGTCGCCCGTCGCCGCTTTAGCTCAGTTGGTAGAGCAACCGCCTTGTAAGCGGTAGGTCGTCAGTTCGATTCCGACAAGCGGCACCACTTATTGCACGTTAAAAAACCCGCATTCAGCGGGTTTTTTTATGTGCGCGGACACAGGCGACGCGCTATTCGATCCCCAGGCGTTCCAGTCGGTAACGCAGGCTGCGGAAAGTGACGCCGAGCACGCGGGCGGCAGCGGTCTTGTTGTAGCGCGTCTGCTCCAGCGCTTCCAGGATGGCGGCGCGCTCCATCTGGTCGAGGTAATCCTGCAGCGGATACTTGCTGCCGGGCGCGGCGCTGGCCGGGGGTAGGGCAGGGGCGAGGTTGAGGTCGGCCGCGCTGATGTGCTGGTCTTCGCATAGCGCCAGCGCGCGCTCCAGGGTGTTTTCCAGCTCTCGCACATTGCCGGGGAAGGCATAGGCGCTGAGCGCCTTTTCGGCGTCGCGATCCAGTTTGACCTCACTGCCGCCCAGCTTGTCGAGCAGAAAGCGCGCCATCTCAGGGATGTCTTCGGCACGGTCGCGCAGGCTGGGCATGACCAGATCGATCACGTTGAGGCGGTAATACAAATCCTGGCGGAAGCGTCCTGATTCCACCAACGCAGCGAGATTCTGGTGGGTGGCGCTGACGATGCGCACGTCGATGGAATCTTCGGCCGTGGCGCCGACCTTGCGCACCTTCTTTTCCTGTAGCACGCGCAACAGCTTCACCTGCATCGACAGCGGCAGGTCGGCGACTTCGTCGAGAAACAGCGTGCCGCCGTCGGCCGCCTGGAAAAAACCGTTGCGGTCGGTGTCGGCGCCGGTGAACGCACCTTTTCTGTATCCGAAAAATTCGCTTTCCATCAGTGTTTCGGGAATCGCACCGCAGTTGACCGCGACGAAGGGCTTGTCGGCGCGGTTGCCCAGCCGGTGGATCAGCCGCGCCGCGAGTTCCTTGCCGCTGCCCGATTCGCCGGCGATGTACACCGGGGCCTGGGTGCGCGCGAGCTTGGCGATGCGTGCGCGGATGTCCTGCATGGTGGCGGACTGGCCGATCAGATCGCGTGCGGGACTGTCCGCCTGCATGGCCTCGGGGATTTTCAGCGCGGATTTGACCAGCGCGCGCAGCTGGTCAAGCGCCACCGGCTTGGCCAGATAATCGAACGCGCCCGCCTTCAGCGCGGCCACCGCGTTGCCAGCGTTGCCATAGGCGGTGATGACCGCTACCGGCACCGGCGCCGGCAGCGCGCTGGCAGCGGCGATCACCTCCAGCCCTTCGCCGTCGGTCAGCCGCATGTCGGTGAGGCAGAGATCGTAGTGTGTCTGTTTCAGCCGGGCCTGGGCTTCGGCGACGCTGACGGCGCGGTCGGTTTCCAGCCCCATCTTGACCAGCGTCAGCTCCATCAGATCGAGCAGGTCGGGCTCGTCGTCCACCAGCAGAATGCGCGGGGAAGCAGCCATGCTCACTCGCCCCCGCGCAGGCTGAGGCGGAAGCGCGCGCCGCCCGCACCGGGCACATAGGCCAGCGTCGCATGGTTGGCCTCGGCCAGCTCGCGCGCGAGGAACAGCCCGAGCCCGGTGCCCTGCGCATCGGTGGTGAAAAACGGCTCGAACAGCTTGCCATGATGTTCCGCAGACACCCCCGGCCCGTCGTCCTCGATCTCGAGCTGCATGCTGTCGCTCGGCATCTGCGCACTGAAGTGGATGCTGCCCGCCTGCTTGCGGCTGTAACGCCAGGCATTGCGCAGCAGATTCCACACGATCTGGCGCAGGTGGTCGGGGTCGAATTGAAAGCGCACGGCATCGGGCATGCTGACTATGACGGCATCTGCCGGGATTTCTTCAGTCTGGCGCAGTTCGTCGATCAGGGCGCCGAGCGTCGCGGCATCGAAGCTGACCGGGTTGAGGCGGTCGCGCCGGTTGAGCGTCAGCACTTCTTCCACCAGACGGTCGAGCCGCCGGGCGTTGTTTTCGATGATCGCGGTCAGCTTGGCCTGGGCGGGGCCGTGCGCTTCCTCGTGCAGCAACTGCGCGGCATGGCTGATGGCCGACAGCGGATTGCGGATTTCGTGCGCGATGTTGGCGGTCAGCCGCCCCAGCGCCGCCAGTTTCAGCCGCTGCGCCGCCTGCTCGGCCTGGCTCTGGTCCTCCAGCACCAGCACCCGGCTTTCGTCCGGCGTCGCCAGCGGAATGCAGCGCACCCGCAGTTGCGCAGTCGGGGTGTTCAGGGTGGGCGCCGCGCCGGGGCGCAATTGCTGCGCCAGACGCGCCAGTTCGGGCGAGCAGTCTTGCAGCCGGGTGACGCCGGGCGTCACCGGCGCCGTGACGCCGAGCAGCGCCAGCGCACGCGGGCTGGCGTGGCGCACGACGCCGTCGCCGCGCACCGCCAGCAGGCCGTCGGGGGAGTTCTCGATCGCCAGTGCATTGATCCGGTTCAGCAGCGCCAACTCGCCCGCCTGCTGCTGCGCCAGCGTTTCCGAGCGCAGCGCGCGCTGCGTCAGCGCGTGCGCCAGCCAGCCGATGGCGAAGTAACCCGCGCACAGCAAGCCGACCTGGAAAAAGCTGTCCATCCCCTGGCTGCCGTCCAGAATGCTGAAAGCGTGCTGCAGCAGCACGGCGATCGACGCCATCGCGGCATACAGCAGGGTCAGCCGGCCGCTGCCGACCAGCCCGCCCGACGCGATGGAAATCACCAGCAGCATTCCCATGCCGCCTGCCAGCCGCTCGCTGGTCGACATCATCAGCATCACCAGCACGATGTCGGCTGTGATATGCGCGGTGAGCTGGATCTGGAATCCTGGCCAGCGCGCGCGGATGCCCAGCACGAACAAGGCCGCGATCACCAGATAGACATAGGCAAAGCCCTGGAAGCGCGCGCTCGCGCCTTCCCGGAACAGGTCCGAGGCGTCGAACAGCAGACCGGTGAACACCAGCGCCACCGCCAGGGTCAGGCGGTACAGATTGAAGTAATCGAGGCTGCGCCAGTGCGACGCGTAATAGCCCTGCGTGGCAGGGCGCGGCAGGGCAGCCGCCGGGGCGCTCATTTTTTACCGAGTTGTTTGTGTTCTGGTGTACAGAAGAAGTCGCCGGCGGAATAAATTGCTTCGCTGCGCGGCAGGTTCACCCCGCAATGCGCACATTTCACCATGTCTTCGACAGTGTGTTCGCGCGTCGGCGCGGCGGGTTTGTCGAGCGAGCGCTGGTAGGCGCGGAACACCGCCCACACCGCGAATCCAATCACAATCAGCAACAGAATCTTGATCACGCCATCTCCCAGGAAATGGCGCTCAGCATAGCATGGCGGCGCCCTGGAAGGCTGGGTTCAGGGGCCTGCCGCTATCGCCAAAGCAGGCAGAGGAATGGGAGCGTCCTTCTGCATCATCCCGCTGTTGCGACGCTTGCATGGTGTCGGATGGGCGGCTTCTCCACTGATCGCCAGCCCGTTTGTCGGCATGGATGTGCTGATAAAGCGTCTCACGGCTGATGGTGTAAGGGCGATGGTTCATCGGTTTGGCGATTTCGCTTGGGTGAAGTCCGGCTTTCTTAAGGGTGTAGATTTGGTATCGTTCGTCTTGGGTCAGATGGGTGTGGGTCATTCGGCAACTTCGTTTGGGTGATCGATGGGGCAAAGTGCTCCTGCATTTGCCCACCTTTTCGTTAATCAAAATTGCACTTCAAACTAGAATCTACCCGAAACCAGACGGGACAATCATGACCAAAAAAGCACTCATCACCGGCGTCACCGGCCAGGACGGCGCCTACCTTGCCGAATTCCTGCTGGAAAAGGGCTATGAAGTCCATGGCATCAAGCGCCGCACTTCCCTGTTCAATACCGACCGCATCGACCACCTCTACCAGGACCCGCACGAGCCCGACCGCAAATTCATCCTGCACCACGGCGACCTCACCGATTCCTCCAGCCTGATCCGCATCATCCAGCAGGTGCAGCCCGACGAAATCTACAACCTCGCCGCGCAAAGCCATGTGGCGGTGAGCTTCGAGGAACCCGAATACACCGCCAACTCCGACGCGCTGGGCGCGCTGCGCATCCTCGAAGCCATCCGCATCCTCGGGCTGGAAAAGAAAACCCGCTTCTATCAGGCGAGCACCAGCGAACTCTACGGCCTGGTGCAGGAAACCCCGCAGAAGGAAACCACCCCGTTCTACCCGCGCAGCCCCTACGCCGTCGCCAAGCTGTATGCCTACTGGATCACCATCAACTACCGCGAAGCCTATGGCATGTATGCCTGCAACGGCATCCTGTTCAACCACGAAAGCCCCGTGCGCGGCGAAACCTTCGTCACCCGCAAGATCACCCGTGCGCTCGCCCGCATCAAGCTCGGCCTGCAGGATTGCCTGTTCCTCGGCAACATGGAC
>DATMWS010000074.1:0-3350 GCA_035562135.1 Thiobacillus sp.
CTCTCGCTGCCTGCAGTTCAACTTGAAGCCGATGCCGCCCGCGCTGGTCGCGCAGCATCTGGGCGAGGTGCTGGAACAGGAAAACGTCGCCTTTGAGTCCGCCGCGCTGAATCTGCTGGCACGCGCCGCCGCCATAGGCAATCGCCTGGTCGGCCAGCGACAGCGCGTCGCGCATGCTGCCCGCCGCTGCGCGCGCCAGCAGCGTCAACGCCGCCGCCTCGGCGTGGACATTTTCTTCGGCCAGCACTTCGGCCAGATGCTGCGCCACCAGCGCGGGCGGCATCGGCTTCAAGTTGAACTGCAGACAGCGTGACAACACCGTCACCGGAATTTTCTGCGGGTCGGTGGTGGCGAGGATGAACTTCACATGCGCGGGCGGCTCTTCCAGCGTCTTCAGCATGGAGTTGAACGCCGGCTTCGACAGCATGTGCACTTCGTCGATGATGTAGACCTTGTAGCGCCCCACTGTTGGCGCGTACTGCGCGTTGTCGAGCACCTCGCGCATGTTGTCGACGCCGGTGTTGGACGCGGCATCCAACTCGAGCAAATCGACAAAGCGCCCGGCATCGATCTGCGTACACGCCGAACACACGCCGCACGGGATATTGGTGACGCCGGTTTCGCAGTTGAGGCACTTGGCGAGAATCCGCGCCAGCGTGGTCTTGCCCACCCCGCGCGTGCCGGTCAGCAGATAGGCATGATGCAGGCGGCCCTGGGTGAGCGCATTCGACAGCGCCTGCACCACATGCTCCTGCCCCTTGAGGTCGGCAAACACGCGCGGCCGCCACTTGCGCGCCAGCGCAAGTGCGGGGGATGCGGATTCGCCAAAGAGATCAGTCATGGGTTACTTAAAAGGCGGGAACCATTCCAGGCTGCTTTCGTACGGAGACAAGGCGGAGCGCCGCAGACAGTACTCAATGTACGGCAAGGCGCGACAACGTAGTATCCGTTTGAAAGCAGCCTGGAATGGCGAGCCAGAACCCCGGCACTGGCATCGATCGCTGTGGCTGCTTCCTTCCGGACCTGACCCGATTCACGACTTAACCATGCGGGGAGGCCCGCCATGCGCATTTTAACCCGGAAGCGGGCTTTATTCCTCATCCGCCGGCGCGGCCAGCCGGCGTTTTTTCACCGCATCGGCCAGCATCCGCAGCAGCGGGATGGTGTCGTCCCAGCCAATGCAGGCGTCGGTGATCGACTTGCCATATTCCAGTGGCTGGCCTACGACCAAGTCCTGGCGCCCGGGACTGAGATGGCTTTCGATCATCGCGCCGATGATGCGGGCATCGCCGCCTGCCACTTGCTCGGCGACGTCGGCACCGACGTCGAGCTGACGCTGGTACTGTTTGCTCGAATTGGCGTGCGAGAAGTCGATCATCAGCTGCTGGCGCAGGCCGGCAGCGGCCAGTTCGCCGCACGCCAGATTGACGCTCGCGGCATCGTAGTTGGGCGCCTTGCCGCCGCGCAGGATGACGTGGGCATCCTCGTTGCCCGAGGTGCAGAACACGCCGACATGGCCGGACTTGGTGATGGAGATGAAATGGTGGCGCGCGGCCGCCGCCTTGATTGCGTCCACGGCGATGCGCAGGCTGCCGTCGGTGCCGTTCTTGAACCCCACCGGGCATGACAGGCCGGAAGCCAGTTGGCGGTGCGACTGCGATTCGGTGGTACGCGCGCCGATGGCGCCCCAGCTCACCAGATCGGCAATGTACTGCGGCGAAATCAGGTCGAGGAACTCGGTCGCACACGGCAGGCCGATTTCGTTGATATCCAGCAGCAGCTTGCGCGCCAGCCGCAGGCCTTCGTTGATGTCGAAGCTTTCGTCGAGATGCGGATCGTTGATGAGCCCCTTCCAGCCCACCGTGGTACGCGGCTTTTCGAAATACACCCGCATCACGATGATGAGGTCGTGCGCGAGCTCGTCGGCCAGCGGCTTCAACTTGCGTGCGTAATCCAGCGCCGCAGCAGGGTCATGGATGGAGCACGGGCCGACAATGATGAACATGCGGTCGTCCGCCCCGCGCAGCACGTCGTGGATGGCGCTGCGTGCGTGCGCCACGTGCGCGTGCACGGCCTCGTTGGCGCGCAGTTCGCGCATGATCTGCATCGGGGCAAGCAGTTCGCCGCTTTGCTCGATGCGGGTATCGTCGGTTCGGATGACTGTCATTTTCGGGCTCCGTGTTGTGTGCCTTGACCCGCAGCGGCTTAAACAAAAAACCGCCAGCAGGCTGGCGGTTTCGTTAAGGCTGTGCCGTTCGTCTCAGCGCCTCCCGACCGCCCTGGGCGTGGGATAAAAGCGGCTAAAAAAGAACAGCGTGGCCAAGTTCATGCAGGCAAGTCTATCAAAACCCGCCTGCCCGCGCCAACCGCCTTCGAGTATGCCGTACCCGGACCGTAATAATCACTGCAGCCGAGCTCTCCAATCGCTGCAAATACAAGGGTCAGGGTGGGATGAACAGCACAGACAAGCAGTACGCCGGTCAGTAGCTGCGGCGCGACAAGCGCTTCCCTATCTCGCAAGCGGCCATCATCACACAGCCGGGCAAAATCCTGCCTGCGCAGCTGCCGTCCAACGCGCTGCTGGCGGGTGGCGAAGAACTCGCCCCGCTTTGCTGTTTTCAATTTGATTTTTTGTAAGCGGGGCTCAAATACCTTCGCCGCTGATCCGCCAGGACAGTTCGATTTTCGGCGGGGCTGAAGGGGGAAAAAGTCAAAATCAGTGCGGTGACAACAGGACGGTCTGAGTGCTTGTGCCAGGACACCAATTCGGCGCAATGCCCGTTGCTTATTGCGCCCTACGCGTGCTGAATTAGCTGGTTGCAATAACCGAAGGACATCGCGCCGAATGTCTCCAGACAAACCTTACGCCGTCCCGCCCACCGTCAACCCGTCAATCCTCAGCGTCGGCTGACCCACGCCGACCGGGACACTCTGCCCTTCCTTGCCGCAGGTGCCGACGCCCGAGTCCATTTCCATGTCGTTGCCGATCATCGAGACGCGCGTCAGCACTTCAGGGCCGTTGCCGATCAGGGTGGCGCCTTTCACCGGGTAGGTGATCTTGCCGTCTTCGATCATGTAGGCCTCGGCGGCGGAGAAGACGAATTTGCCGCTGGTGATGTCGACCTGGCCGCCGCCGAAGTTGACGGCGTAGAGGCCGTTCTTCACTGAGGCGATGATTTCGTGCGGGTTCTTGTCGCCGCCGAGCATGAGGGTGTTGGTCATGCGCGGCATGGTGAGATGCGCGAAGGATTCACGGCGCGCGTTGCCGGTGATCGGCATGCCCATCAGGCGGGCGTTCATCATGTCCTGCATGTAGCCGGTAAGGATGCCGTCTTCGATCAGCACGGTGC
>DATMWS010000075.1:0-18582 GCA_035562135.1 Thiobacillus sp.
GCGCATTCGAAGGCAGCATTGAAAAGCTGGCCGCACTGGCCGCGCTGATGCCGATCATCGCCGGCATCGGCGGCAATTCGGGCAACCAGACCATTACGCTGATCATTCGCGGGCTGGCGCTCGGACATATCACCACAGCCAATGCACGCCGCCTGGTCGTGAAGGAAATCGGTGTGGCTATTCTTAACGGCCTGGTATGGGGCTCGGCGGTAGGCGTGTTCGCCTGGCTGCTGTACGACAAACCCGCGCTGGGCGGGGTGATGGCGCTGGCGATGCTGCTGAACCTGCTGGTGGCTGCGCTGGCGGGCATCTTCATTCCGATGGCGCTGGAACGCATGAACCGCGACCCGGCCATTGGCTCGTCGGTGCTGCTCACCTTCATCACTGACAGCATGGGCTTCTTCATCTTCCTCGGACTCGCCACGATACTGCTGCTATGAAGCCGGATTACGACAGCCGCGTTTTATACGGCCGCCTGCTGGGCTATGTGAAGCCCTACTGGCGCATGTTCGCGCTATCACTCGTCGCGCTGATTCTCACTGCCGCCACCGAACCGATGCTGCCGGCGCTGTTCAAGCCGCTGCTTGACCAGGGCTTTGTGGCCAAGGACCAGGACTTCATCCGCTGGATTCCGATTCTGCTGCTGGCGCTGTTTCTGGTGCGTGGCATCACCAGTTTTGTCAGCACCTATTGCATGGCGTGGGTGGGCAGCCGCCTGGTTATGGATTTGCGCGGCGCGATGTTCGACAAGCTGATGTCGCTGCCGACACGCTACTTCGACCAGAATCCGAGCGGTCAGCTGATTGCGCAACTGGCATTCAATGTCACCCAGGTGACGCAGTCGGCTACCAGTTCGCTCACCACCCTGGTACGCGACACCGTCACCGTGTTGGGATTGCTCGGCTATCTGCTGTGGCTGAACTGGCAGCTGACCCTGATCGTATTTGCGCTGGTGCCGCTCACGCTGTGGATCGTGCGCATTGCCAGCACGCGGCTGCGCGGACTGTCGCGCAAGGCGCAGCAGAATATCGGCGACCTCACCCAGGTGGTCGACGAGGCGGTGGGCGGGCATCGTGTAGTCAAGCTGTATGGCGGCGAAGAATACGAGCAGACACGCTTCCGCAAGGCGGCCAATCTGGCGCGGCTGTTCGAGATGAAGCGCGTGGCTGCCAACGCCGTATACGAGCCCATCATCCAGTTCATCGCCGCGGTGGCGCTGGCAGCCATTGTCTATATCGCCGCCGGGCAAGCGTCCAGCAACACCACCACGGTGGGCGGATTTGTCTCCTTTTTCATGGCCATGCTGCTGCTGTTTGCGCCGTTGAAGCGGCTCACCGCGGTCAACGACCAGATGCAGCGCGGGCTCGCCGCATCCGAAACCATCTTCTCCATGCTCGACCAGGATGCCGAGCGCGACACCGGCACGCGCACGCTCGACCGCATCGAAGGCAGACTGGCCTTCAAGCATGTCGAACTGACCTATCCGGGAAAAACCATCCCGGCACTGGCCGACATCTCGCTCGACATCGCACCCGGCGAAACCCTGGCGCTGGTGGGCGCTTCGGGCTCAGGAAAAACCACGCTGGCCAACCTGGTGCCACGTTTTTACGACCCCGATTCCGGCGTGATCGAGCTCGATGGCCACGACATCCGCGACGTGAACCTGCAAAACCTGCGCAGCCACATCGCGCTGGTATCGCAGGATGTGGTGCTGTTTAACGACACGCTGGGCCACAACATCGCCTACGGCAGCAAGCGCGACGCCACGGCCGACGAGATCCGTGACGCCTGCATCGCCGCCCACGCCTGGGAGTTCATCCAGGCCATGCCCGACGGCCTCGAGACCCTGATCGGCGAAAACGGCATGCGGCTTTCCGGCGGCCAGCGCCAGCGCATCGCCATCGCCCGCGCCATCCTGAAAAACGCCCTTCTCCTGATCCTCGACGAAGCCACCTCGGCACTCGACAACGAATCCGAGCGCCACGTGCAGGCCGCGCTCCACACGCTGATTGCCAACCGCACCACGCTGGTCATCGCCCACCGCCTGTCGACCATCGAACGCGCCAATCGCATCGTGGTGCTGGAAGGCGGGCGCATCGTCGAGATCGGCAGCCACGCCGACTTGATCGCCAAACGGGGCCGCTACGCGCAGCTGCACGCGCTGCAATTTTCCGCATGAGCCCGGCGACAAGCTGGGTCAAGCCTTCCCGCTCGCTGGTCACCGCCGCCGGGCGCGCCATCGGCGACTACCGCATGATCCGCGACGGCGACCGCATCCTGCTAGGGCTGTCGGGCGGCAAGGATTCGCTGGCGCTGCTGCATACGCTGCACCACCTGCAGCAGAAGGCGCCGGTGAAATTCGAGCTGCTGGCGTGCACGGTCGACCCGCAATCCGAGCAGTACGACCCCTCGCCGCTGAAGCCCTATCTGGCCGAACTCGGCGTGCCCTACTTTCTCGAATCGCAGCCGATTGTGGCAGAGGCGCAAAAGACGCTGACCCGCGACTCCGATTCCTACTGCGCCTATTGCTCGCGCATGCGGCGCGGCATCCTCTATCGCGTCGCGCGCGAACAAGGCTGCAACGTCGTCGCGCTGGCACAGCATCTGGATGACCTCGCCGAAACGCTGATGATGTCGATGCTGTTCGGCGGCAAGCTCAGGACCATGCAGCCGCATTATCTGAACGACGCCGGCGACCTGCGCATCATTCGCCCCTTCGCCTATGCGCGCGAACGCCAGACCCGCGCGTTTGCGGTGGATGCCGGGCTGCCGGTGATCTTCGAGAACTGCCCCGCCTGTTTCTCCAAGCCGCAGCAGCGCTACGCGATGAAGCAGATGCTGGCTGAGCAGGAAAAGGTCCACCCGCGCATCTTCAACAGCCTGCTCACCGCGATGCGGCCACTGATGGGCGAACCACCCGCCTGAGTCGCCTGATGATTCCTGGCACCGCCGTTTGCCCGTAGAATCAAGCCATTGTTTTAGTTGATATTTTCCACACAGAGACCAAGGTTATGACCGTTTCCTTCATCCCCCCCAAGCGCATCCTCATGGGCCCCGGCCCCTCCGACGTGCCGCAGCGCATCCTCGACGCGATGGCGCGCCCGACCATCGGCCACCTCGATCCGGCCTTCGTCGAGCTGATGGAACAGATCAAGTCCATGCTGCGCATGGCGTTCCAGACCGAAAACGCGCTGACCTTCCCGGTTTCGGCGCCCGGTTCGGCGGGGATGGAAATGTGCTTCGTCAACCTGGTGGAACCCGGTGACAAGGTCATCGTCTGCCGCAACGGCGTATTCGGCGGGCGCATGCTGGAAAACGTCAAACGCACCCGTGGCGTGCCGGTGATCGTGGATGACACCTGGGGCGCGCCGGTCGATCCGCAGAAAGTGCGCGACGCCTTCAAGGCCAATCCCGACGCAAAAATACTGGCGTTCGTCCATGCCGAGACCTCGACCGGCGCGCAATCAGATGCGGCAACGCTAGCCAAGATCGCGCAGGAATTCGGTGCGCTCACCATCATGGACTGCGTCACCAGCCTCGCCGGCACGCCGCTGTACATGGACAAATGGGGCATCGACGCGGCGTATTCGGGCAGCCAGAAATGCCTGTCGTGCACCCCGGGCCTGTCGCCGGTGTCGTTCTCCGAACGCGCCATAGCCCGCATCAAGGCGCGCACGACCGTTGTGCAGAGCTGGTTCCTCGACCTCAACCTGGTGCTCGGCTACTGGCAGTCCGCCGGCAAGCGCACCTACCACCACACTGCGCCGATCAACCCGATGTACGGCCTGCACGAAGCGCTGGTGATCCTGGAAGAGGAAGGCCTGGAAAACGCCTGGGCGCGCCACCGCGCGATGCACGAAAAGCTCAAGGCCGGGCTCGAAGACATGGGCCTGCGCTACGTGGTCGAGGAATCCGCCCGCCTGCCGCAGCTCAACTCGATCTACGTTCCCGAAGGCGTCGATGAAGTCGCGATCCGCGCGCGCCTGCTGAACGAATTCAACCTGGAAATCGGCGCCGGTCTGGGCGACATGGCCGGCAAGATCTGGCGCATTGGTTTGATGGGGTATTCGGCGAAGCAGGAAAACGTCGATACCTGTCTGAAGGCGCTCAAGGTCTGCCTGCCCTGAGCCTCAACCACCGGAAAGGTCGCGCCATGAAAGCCTATTTGATCGACGCCAACCAGAAAACCGTCAGGCCGGTCGAACTGGCCGAAGGACTGCCCGACATCCGCCGCCTGATTGGTTACGACTCGGTCGATTCCGAGGAAATCGACGCCAGCGGCGACCGGCTGTTCTTCGACGAAGGCTGCTTCCTGCGCGACCAGACCGGCAAGGGCCGTTTCAAGCTCGACAACCTGGTGCCGGTCGCCGACAAGGCGGTGGTCGTGGGCTCAAGTGACGAAGGCACCACTTTGAAAGATGCTGTTGTCAAGATAACGGCTTTACAACAACGCATCACCTGGCTGTGAGCACCGCGTAAACATTTACAGGCCCAGCCGCTGCCAGATCGTCGTCGTCGGTCCGGCCTGGTTCATGGTGTAGAAATGCAGCCCCGGCGCGCCGCCGGCGAGCAGGCGGTCGCACAGGTCGGTCACCACGTCCAGTCCGAAGGCGCGCAGCGACGACATATCCTCGCCGTAGGTCTCCAGCTTTTTCCTCAGCCAGCGAGGGATTTCGGCGCCGCAGGCGTCCGAAAACCGCGCCAGCTGCACGTAGTTGCCAATCGGCATGATGCCGGGAACGATGGGGATGGCGACGCCCAGCGCACGCGCATCTTCGACGAAGTTGAAGTAGGCATCGGCGTTGAAGAAATACTGCGTGATCGCCGCATTCGCGCCGACGTCGACCTTGCGCTTGAAGTTAACCAGATCCTCGGTGTAGGAGCGCGCCTGCGGGTGGACTTCGGGATAGGCGGCGACTTCGATTTCGAACCAGTCGCCGGTTTCCTTACGGATGAAGGCCACCAGTTCGTTGGCGTAGTTGAATGCGCCGGCGTCCATGCTGCCGGACGGCAGATCGCCGCGCAGCGCAACCAGATGGCGGATGCCCTGGCTTTTGTATTCGTTGAGGATGTCGCGGATGCTCTCCTCGGTCGAGCCGATGCACGACAGGTGCGGCGCGGCTTCCGAGCCGTCGGCCTGGATTTCGCGCACGGTTTCCAGGGTGCGGTCGCGGGTGGAGCCGCCGGCGCCGAAGGTGACGGAGAAGAACTTGGGGTTGAGTTGCGCCAATTGCTTGCGCGTGGCGCGCAGTTTTTCCATGCCCTCGGCGGTCTTGGGCGGGAAAAACTCAAAGCTGAATGTACGTTCGGCCATGCATCACCCTTTTTTGTTGGGAATGAGCGCGGACAGCGCCCACGCGATCACGCCGTACAGGATCGCGCCAACCATCGCCGACACAAAGCCCTGCACATGGAATCCAGGGAGCAGCGCGCTGGCAAGCCAGAACAAGAAGCCATTCAGCACCAGATAGAAAATCCCCAGCGTCAGCACCGTGATCGGCAAGGTGAGAATCGCCAGCACCGGCCGCACCAGCGTATTGATGAAGCCCAGCACCAGCGCGGCGATGAGCGCCGTGCCGAAGCCCGACACCTGAATGGTGGGCAGGAGGTACGTCACCGCCAGCAGGGCGAGGGCATTCAGAATCCACAGCAGCAGTAAACGCATGGTGCGCTCCTTAAAGTGAGATCAATCAATAGCGATACTGCTCGGCCTTGTACGGGCCGGTCTTGGGCACGCCGATGTAGGCTGCCTGCTGATCGGTCAGTTCGGACAGTTGCGCGTTGAGCTTCTTCAGCTGCAGGCGCGCGACCTTCTCGTCGAGATGCTTGGGCAGGGTGTAGACGCCGACCGGGTACCTGCCGGAATCACGCTCCTGCCACAGCTCGATCTGCGCGATGGTCTGGTTGGCAAAGCTGGAGCTCATCACATACGAGGGATGGCCGGTGCCGCAGCCGAGGTTCACCAGACGGCCCTTGGCCAAGAGGATGATCCGCTTGCCGTCGGGGAAAATCACGTGATCGACCTGCGGCTTGATCTCGTCCCACTCATAGCCCTCGATGCTGGCGACGTCGATCTCGTTGTCGAAGTGGCCGATGTTGCAGACGATGGCCTGGTCCTTCATCTTCGCCATGTGGTCGTGGGTGATGACGTGGAAGTTGCCGGTGGCGGTGACGAAGATGTCGGCCTTGTCGGCGGCGTATTCCATGGTCACCACGCGGTAGCCCTCCATCGCCGCCTGCAGCGCACAGATCGGGTCGACCTCGGTCACCCACACCTGGGCCGACAGGGCGCGCAGCGCCTGCGCCGATCCCTTGCCGACGTCGCCGTAGCCGGCAACGACGGCGACCTTGCCTGCGATCATGACGTCGGTGGCGCGCTTGATGCCGTCGACCAGGGATTCACGGCAGCCGTACAGGTTGTCGAACTTGGACTTGGTGACCGAATCGTTGACGTTGATCGCCGGGAACTTGAGTTCGCCGCGTGCGTGCATCTGATACAGGCGGTGCACGCCGGTGGTGGTTTCCTCGGTGACCCCTTTCACGGCGGCCAGACGGCTGGAATACCAGCCCGGCTGCGCCGCCACGCGTGCCTTGATCGCGGCGTACAGCACGCGCTCCTCCTCGCTGGTGGGGTTGGCCACTACCGAAATATCCCGCTCGGCGCGGGCGCCCAGATGCAGCAGCAGGGTGGCGTCGCCGCCGTCGTCGAGGATCATGTTGCTATAAATGGTTGAGCCATGGCCGCCATCGCTCCACTCGAAAATGCGGTGGGTGTAATCCCAGTAATCTTCCAGCGATTCGCCCTTGACCGCGAACACCGGGATGTCATCGGCGGCAATGGCGGCGGCCGCGTGGTCCTGGGTCGAGAAGATGTTGCACGACGCCCAGCGCACCTGCGCGCCGAGCGCGGTCAGCGTCTCGATCAGCACGGCGGTCTGGATGGTCATGTGCAGCGAACCGGTGATGCGCGCGCCCTTCAACGGCTGGCTCGCGGCGAACTCCTCGCGGATGGCCATAAGCCCGGGCATTTCGGTTTCGGCGATGCGGATTTCCTTGCGGCCCCAGTCGGCGAGCGCGAGGTCGGCGACGACAAAATCGGTGAAACCGGAGGAAGTGGATACTGCATTCATGGTGAGTCTCCTTGAATGACAGCGGTCGGGTAGATGCTCGTTCGCCCGCAGAACCGCTGCAAGTCAACGAGCGCCGTTGAAACATCGCCCGTGCTGAGCCTGGCTATCAAGGATAGTCGCAGCGCTCCTCAGCACAGGGGGGCGAAGCGTTCGCCCAAATATTGAGTGCGGATTATGCCATGTTTGACTGCACGCCCGCAGCCGCGCCGAACTATAAGCCTGCGGCGGCTTTGAGCGCTGCCGCCTTGTCGGTGACTTCCCAGGTGAAATCCGGTTCTTCACGGCCAAAGTGGCCATAGCTGGCAGTGCGGCTGTAGATCGGCCGCAGCAGATCGAGCATCTGGATGATGCCCTTGGGACGCAGGTCGAAATGCGTCCGAATCAGTTCGACGATCTTGGCTTCCGGTATTTTTTCGGTGCCGAAGGTGTCGACCATCAGCGAGGTCGGCTTGGCAACGCCAATCGCGTAGCTCACCTGCACCAGGCACTTGTCCGCCAGCCCGGCGGCGACGATGTTCTTCGCCACGTAGCGACCGGCGTAGGAGGCCGAACGGTCGACCTTGGACGGATCCTTGCCGGAGAACGCGCCGCCGCCGTGCGGGGCTGAGCCACCGTAGGTGTCGACGATGATCTTGCGGCCGGTGAGGCCGGCGTCGCCCATCGGCCCGCCGACGACAAAGCGCCCGGTGGGATTGACCAGATAGCGCGTATCGGCGGTGAGCATGGCTTTCGGTATCACCGGCTTGATGATCTCCTCGATCACCGCCTCGGTCAGCACGGCGTGGGAGACTTCGGGGTGATGCTGGGTGGAGAGCACGACGGTGTCGATGGAATGCGGCTTGCCGTTCACATAACGGATCGATACCTGCGATTTGGCGTCCGGGCGCAGCCACGGCAGGCGGCCGTCCTTGCGCAGTTCGGACTGGCGCTCGGTCAG
This sequence comes from Thiobacillus sp., assembly GCA_035562135.1. Taxonomy (GTDB): domain Bacteria; phylum Pseudomonadota; class Gammaproteobacteria; order Burkholderiales; family Thiobacillaceae; genus Thiobacillus. The sequence goes on from DATMWS010000075.1 coordinate 8,068, forward strand.
CCGGTGCGCGAGGTGGATCGGCATCGGCATCAGCACCGCGGTTTCGTTGCAGGCGTAGCCGAACATCAGACCCTGGTCGCCGGCGCCCTGGTCGAGGAACAGGCCCTCGCCTTCGTTCACGCCCTGCGCGATATCGGCCGACTGCTTGCCGATGGTGACCAGCACCGCGCAGGTGTTGTAGTCGAAGCCGACCTCGGAAGAATCGTAGCCGATGCGCTTGATGGTCTGGCGCGCGACCTGGTTGAAATCGACGACCGCCGAGGTGGTGATCTCGCCGGCGATGACGCACAGGCCGGTGGTCAGCAGCGTCTCGCACGCCACGCGCGCATGTTTGTCCTGGGTTAGAATCGCGTCGAGCACCGCATCCGACACTTGATCCGCCATCTTGTCGGGGTGACCTTCCGATACCGACTCAGACGTGAAAATGAAATCCTTTTGCATGACCGCTCCTGTTGTCCCGGTTACCGACTGCGTAACCGGCTCGGGGGACAAACAGAGCGGCGACGCTTTAGCTGTATTTGTATCCCGCCCGCAAGTTGTCAAGGTTAACGCGGCGGCGACCGCATTGTGCCGCCCCGCCTCCCCCGGTGTCAATCCGGCGTGATTTTCCTGTTCAAGCTGCTGGCCCGCCTGCCCTTGCCGCTGCTGCATGGCATCGGCATTGCGCTGGGCTGGCTGATTTACTGGGCGCCCGGCCGTCATGCTGATCGCATGCGCAACAACCTGTTCGACAGCGGCCTCTGCACGCCCGGACACGATTGCCGCCGCCTGCTGCGCCAGGCCATCGGCGAGGCGGGCAAGGCCATCATCGAACTGCTGCCAGTCTGGCTGCGCCCCTACGACAAGGTGCTCAAGCTGGTCAAGGGCACCAGCGGCTGGGAGCACATCGAGGCCGCGCGCGCCGCCGGCAAGGGGGTGATCGTCATCGCGCCGCACATCGGCTGCTTCGAAATGATCAACCTGTATTACGCCGCGCAGCATCCGTTCACCGCCATGTACAAGCCGCAGCGCAAGCCGGCGCTGGATGCGCTGATGCTGACCGGCCGCCTGCGCGGCCAGGCGACGCTGGTGCCGACCGACCTGTCGGGCGTGCGCGCGCAGCTGGCGGCGCTGAAGCGTCACGAAGCTATCGGCATCCTGCCCGACCAGGTGGCGACCGGCGGCGACGGCGTGTGGGCGCCATTCTTCGGCCGCCCAGCCTATACGCCGACGCTGGTCGCCAGCCTGCAACGCAAGACCGGCGCGGCGGCGTTTTTTGTCGCGGCCGAGCGATTGAGCTGGGGGCGTGGCTATCACCTGCATGTCGTTCCACTGGACACCCCCTTGCCGGAAGACAAAACCGCAGCCGCCGCCCGTATCAATCAGGGGGTGGAAGACGTGGTGCAGCGCTTCCCGGCGCAGTACATGTGGAGCTACAACCGCCACAAGCGCCCGGGCGGAGTGGCGTTGCCGAACGAACCGCCCGAAGCATGAAGCCCGCCGACTCCGACAACCTGCTGCACCCGTCGCTGTTTGCGGCCTGGTTCAGTATCGGCATACTGTGGTTGCTGAGCTGGCTGCCGTTATCGCTGCAAGCGGCCATCGGCAATAGTTTGGGCTGGCTGCTGGCACTGCTGCCCGGGAAGCGGCGGCGCATCGTCGCCACCAACCTGGCGCTGTGCTTTCCCGGCACCCCCAAGTCGGTGCGCAAGCGCTGGTTGCGCCAGACCTTTCAGGTGTCCATGCGTGCCGCGCTCGAGCACGGCGTGTTGTGGTGGGGTTCCGAAGCGCGGCTGCGTCGCCTGATCCAGATCGACAATCCCGAAGCCGCCATGGGCGACGGCGTGCGGCCGGTGATCTGGCTGGCGCCGCATTTCGTCGGGCTCGACATGGGCGGCGTGCGGTTAAGCATGGATCGCCAAGCCGCCTCGATGTACGCACGGGCCAGGAACCCCGTTTCCGACAAAATGATGCTGCATGGGCGCTCGCGCTTTTCCTCGCCGGTGCTGATTTCCAAGCGCGACGGCATCAAGCCTGTGCTCAAGACACTCAAGGACGGCCTGCCGCTTTATTACCTGCCGGACCAGGACCTCGGCCGCCAGAACGCCGTGTTTGTCCCTTTTTTTGGCATCCCCGCCGCCACCGTGTCAGCACTGCCACGCCTGGCAAAACTCACCGGGGCGCAGATCGTCCCCGTCATCACCCGCCAGTTGCCCGGCGGCCAAGGCTATCGCGTGCGCTTCTATCCACCGTGGGACAACTTTCCGAGCGACGATCTGGAAGCCGACATCGCACGCATGAACGCGTTCATCGAGGAGCGCATCCGCGAAATGCCGCCGCAATACCTGTGGCTGCACCGCCGCTTCAAAACCCGCCCGGCGGGCGAATCCAGCCTCTATGCGTGACGCGCAACCCCGCGTGCAGCGGTTGACGGCAGCCGACGTCGACGCCGTGAGCGCGCTGGCAAGGACGGTGTGGCAGGCCACCTACCCGCCGCTGATTTCGCAGGCGCAGATCGACGCCATGCTGGCCGACCGCTATGCGCCCCAGCGCATCCGCGACCAGTTGGACGATCCGCGCCATGCCTGGTGGGTGGCCAAACAGGATCATGCCCTGACCGGCCTTGCCCACGCCATCCGCGATGAAACCGGCTGCAAGCTCGACAAGCTTTACGTGCATTCCGCGCAGCAGCGCCGTGGCATCGGCGCCGCGCTGGTGCGGGCGGTCGAGGGCTGGGCGCGCCGGCAGCAGGCGCGCCACCTGTGGCTGCAGGTCAACCGCGGCAATACGCAGGCGATCCGCGCCTACGAAAAATACGGCTTTCAAATCGTCGCATCGCGCGTGTTCGACATCGGCAACGGCTTCGTGATGGACGACCATGTGATGGAGCGACCGCTATGACTTTCGTGAATCCCGACGCCGCCGCTCTGCGTGCGCTGCTGAAAACCGTCAAGACCATCGCCGTGGTCGGCCTGTCGCCGCAGCCCGCGCGCCCGAGCTATCGCGTGGCGCAGGCGATGCAGCGGTACGGCTATCGCATTGTTCCGGTGCGCCCGCTGGTGGACGAGGTGCTGGGCGAGCAGGCTTACGCAAGCCTCGCCGACATTCCGTTCGCCGTCGACCTGGTCGACGTGTTTCGCGCCGCCGAGCACGTGCCGGCTATCGTCGAGCAATGCCTGGCGCTACACTCCATACACCGGCCATTTTCGACGGCGCATCATTTACCGAGCGCACTCTGGATTCAGGAAGGCATCGTTCATGAAGACGCCGCGCAGCACGCGCAGGCCGGCGGCATGACGGTGGTGATGGACCGTTGCATACTCAAGGATTACGTCAGGTTATTGACTGCATGAATACCCAACAGGGCACGAGACTGCGCTTCACCAAAATGCACGGCCTGGGCAACGACTTCGTTGTGTTCGACGGCATCAACCAGACCGTCGCGCTCACGCCTGAGCAATGCCGCCGCATCGCCGACCGCCACTTCGGCGTCGGCTGCGACCAGATTCTGCTGGTCGAGAAGCCGACGCGCGATGATGTCGATTTCCGCTACCGCATCTTCAACGCCGACGGCGGCGAGGTGGAGCAATGCGGCAATGGCGCGCGCTGCTTCGTGCGCTTCGTGCACGACCACGGGCTGACCGACAAGACCGCCATCCGCGTGGAAACCGCGTCCGGCGTCATCGAACCCCGCCTGCTCGACAATGGTCAGGTCACGGTGAACATGGGCGCGCCGCGCTTTGCGCCCGCCGATATCCCATTCGCCGCCGAAGCCGAGGCACTGACCTATCCGCTCAAGGTCGGCCAGCACGTCCTCGAGATCGCGGCACTGTCGATGGGCAACCCGCACGCCGTGCTGCGGGTGAACGATCTGGACAGCGCGCCGGTGGACATCCTCGGCGCGGCAATCGAATCGCACGCGCGTTTCCCGCAACGCGTCAACGCCGGTTTCATGCAGGTGCTCACTCCCCATGACATCCGCCTGCGCGTGTTTGAACGCGGCACCGGCGAGACGCTGGCCTGCGGCACCGGGGCCTGCGCCGCAGCGGTTGCGGGCATCCGCCAGGGCTGGCTCAAAAGCCCGGTCAGCGTGCATACGCGCGGCGGCGACCTGGTCATCGAATGGGCGGGCACGGGCCAGCCGGTATACATGACCGGGCCGGCTGAAACGGTATTTGAAGGAGAGATCGAACGCTAATGGACATGCAACCCGAACACATCGCCGAGTTTCTGACCCGGCATCCGAATTTTTTCAACGACTTTCCCACCCTGCTGGCGGACCTGCATATTCCGCATCCGCACGGCACCCACGCGGTGTCGATGAGCGAGCGCCAGCTGATCGCGATGCGCGACAAGGTGCGGATGCTTGAAAACAAGCTGGCCGAGCTGATTCAGTTTGGCGAGGAAAACGACGGCATTTCGGACAAGCTGCATGCGCTGACGCTGGCGCTGCTGGCTGCGCGCACGCCCCAGGAACTCGTCGCGGCGCTGGCGCTGCATCTGCGCGAAGGCTTTGCAGTGCCGCACCATGCGCTGCGGGCGTGGAACCTGCCGGCCGACAGCGTACCCGGCCTCAGCGGCCCGGTGCCGCAAGCCGCGCGCGACAGCGTGGCCGCCATGACGCAGCCGGTGTGCGGCGCGCTGGCCGTCAGTGAAGCCAGCGACTGGTTCGGCGAAGTGTCGCCGCACCTGCGCGCCTTTGCCTGCATTCCGCTGCGGCCCACGCCCGCCGCTGCACCCGTCGGCCTGCTGGTGCTGGCCTCGGAAGAAGCCAAGCGCTTCTACCCCGGCATGGGCACGCTGTATCTGGAACGGCTGGGCCAGCTGATCGGCGCTGCGCTGGTGCGGATGCAAGATTGAATCCGGTCGCCCACTACCTGCAACACCTCGCCGCTGAGCGGCGGCTGTCGCCGCATACGGTCGCGGCCTACCAGCGCGATCTGGCCAACCTGATCCGGCTCGCCGCAGGAAAACCGCTGGCCGAACTCAGCGTCACCGATATCCGCGGCGCCATCGTCAAGCTGCGCAGCCAGAACCTGGCGGCCACCAGCGTGGCGCGGCAGCTGTCGAGCTGGCGCGGGTTTTACACCTTTGCCTGCCGCCGCCTCGGCTACGCAAGCAATCCCTGCCTCGGCCTGCGTCCGCCCAAGGCGGCCAAGTCCCTGCCGCAAGTGCTGTCGCCCGACACCTGCACCCAGTTGCTCGACCGGGGCAGCGCTGCGGCAACCGACGATGCCCTGCTGGCGCGCGACCGCGCCATGTTCGAGTTGTTCTATTCATCCGGCCTGCGCCTGTCCGAGCTGACCGGCCTCGATCTCAACGACGTCAACCTGCACGCCGGCGAAGCGCAGGTCACCGGCAAGGGCCGCAAAACCCGCATCGTGCCGGTGGGACGGCAAGCACTGGACGCCATCCAGGCCTGGCTGCCGCAGCGGCTGCCGCTTATGTCCCGCAGGGACGGTATCCCTGGGGAGGCGCGCGACCACACCGCCGCGCTGTTCATCAGTCAGCGCGGCGCCCGCCTCACCCCGCGCAGCGTGCAGCTGCGGCTCAACCGCTGGGCGCTGCAGGCGGGGCTCGGCCAGCACGTGCACCCGCACATGCTGCGTCACGCATTTGCCACTCATGTCCTGCAGTCGTCCGGCGACCTGCGTGCGGTGCAGGAAATGCTCGGCCACGCCAGCATCAGCACCACCCAGGTCTACACCCACCTCGACTGGCAACACCTCGCCAAGGTATACGACCAGGCGCACCCGCGCGCACGCAAAAAAGGCTGATTGACAGTCGCGCCGACGGCTATGTGAGCAGTCACATACCGGGGCAGCCAGGCTTTACGAAGCCTTCAGGAATTGCGATTGCAGCCGATTCCTAGCCTATGCGCATCCATCCCGCTTCCCTCTATGCCCGCCTTGTACAAGGGCTGCGACTGGCACCTCTCAGCACACAAGGCCGGGTCGTGGGCGCGCTCCTGCTCATCCTGATTGCGGTGTTCGCCCTGGCGGGACAACAGGCGCTACAGATCGCCCGCCAGGACGCCGATGCCGCGTTGCGCGTGCAGGCATCGGCACAGCTTGCGGCGCTGTCGCAGGCGGTGGCCGATTCAGCCATCATGCGTGATTACAGCGCCTTGCAGGCCCAGCTGAAAACCCCGATCGTCCAGGGCAACCTGCGCTACGTGGAATACACCGCGCCCAATGGCTATGCCCTGCGCGAGGAGGCGCCTGCGCAGCGTGCTGACCGCCCCGACTGGTTTGCCGCCCTGACCGGCCTGTCGATTCCGGTCATGCAGGAAGCCCTCGTCATCGGCGGCACCCACTATGGCCGCCTGGTGATCCAGCCGTCTTCCCATGCCTACGAAGATTTTCTCTGGCATCTCGGCACCCGCCTGTTCGTGCTGCTCGCCGCCGCTTTCGCCCTGCTCGGCTGGCTGACCCATGTGCTGCTGAAAATCAATCTTCGAGACCTGACCCGGCTGCGCGCGACCGCACGCCAGATCGAGGCCGGGGATTACAGCGCGCGCATCCCCATACGCGCCAGCAGCCCGCCCGAGCTAAAGGAAACCACCCGCGCATTCAACCATATGAGCGCAGCCCTGGAGCGCTTGCTCACCGACCTCAACGAACAGCAAAAGGCGCTCGACAGCACGGCCAGCGTGTCCGAAACCGACCTCGCCGGCAACATCACCTTCGCCAATGATCTGTTCTGCATCATCAGCGGCTACACGCGTGAAGAGCTCTACGGCCAGAATCACCGCATCGTCAATTCGGGCGGGCACGATGCTGCGTTTTTCGCCCAGCTGTGGGAGACCCTCTCGAGCGGACGCACCTGGCGCGGTGAAATCTGCAACCGCGCCAAGGATGGGCGGCTGTTCTGGACGGCCACGACTCTCATCCCGATCAAGGGCGACGACGGCCTGCCGCTGAAATACCTGTCGATCCGCTTCGACATTACCCAGCGCAAGCTCGACGAGGCCGCGCTCTGCGAGGAAAAGGAACGCTGGCAGGTCACGCTGCAGTCGATCAACGACGCCGTCATCGTCACCAACGCCCACAATCAGGTGACCTATATCAACCCGGCCGCCGAAGCGCTGCTCAACATTGCGCAGAAAGAGGCCCAGTCGATCCCGCTGCAAAACCTGATGCAACTCGACCAGCGGGGCGGCGACGACGCCCCCGCCTGCTTTTTGCCATCGGCTTCAGCGCTGCACGGCAAGACCGGCTCCGCCCAGCTGCAGACCCGGTTTGGCCAGCACCTGGCCATCAGTTACAGCTCTGCGCCGCTGACCGGCCACGGCGGCCTCGGTGCCGTCTATGTGTTGCGCGACGAGACCGAGAAAAAGCAGCTGCTCGACAGCCTGCGCGAAATGGCCTTCCACGACACCCTGACCAGGCTGCCGAATCGCCGCGCGGTGGAAGGCCGTCTGGCACGTGCCATGCGCACCGCGCGCGACCAGGCACAGCAGCATGCGTTCTGCTACATCGACCTCGACCAGTTCAAGCTGGTGAACGATACCTGCGGCCATTCGGTGGGCGATGTCCTGCTGCTGGATATTGCGAAAACCATGAAAGCCGCCTTACCCGATCACGCCTATCTGGGCCGGCTGGGCGGCGACGAATTCGGCCTCATCCTGTTCGACACCCAGCCTGACGAGGCCATTCTGGTCTGCCGGCAGCTGGTGCAGCGCATCCGTGACTTCCGGTTCGAACACAAGGGGCGGCGCTTCACCCTCGGCGCCTGTGCCGGGATCGCCCCCATCACCCAGGCCGCGACCACCGCCGGCGACATTCTGGTGCAGGCCGACATGGCGTGCTATCGCGCCAAGTCGGAGGGCAGCGGGCGGGTCATGCTGTATGAAGCGGACGAGGTCGGCTTCCGCCGTCTGGAAGCCGAAATGGGCTGGGCGGCAGATTTTGCCCAAGCGCTGGAAGCCAACCAGTTCCTGCCTTACCGCCAGCTGATCCAGCCGACTTCCAGCGGCGCTCAGCCGCATTACGAAGTGCTGATCCGCTGGCAGCGCAATGGCGTGATCGAGGGGCCGGCCAAGCTGCTGCCCGCGCTCGAACGCTACGGGCAGGCACCCATCCTCGACCGCTGGATGGTGGAGGCCGTCGTCTCCTATCTGGCGGCGCAGCCCGACGACAATGCGGTGTATTTCATCAACCTGTCCGGCAAAACCGTGGCCGACGAGTCCTTCCTCGGCACCGTCTGCCATCTGCTCGACCACTATGGCGTGGCGGGGGAACGTCTGGGGTTCGAGGTGACCGAAACCGCCGCAGTGGTCAATCTGGAAGACGCCCAGCGCCTGATTCACGGCCTGCGCGAACGCGGCTGCCAGTTCGCGCTGGACGATTTCGGGCGCGATGCCTCGTCGTTCTTCTATCTCAAGCATCTGCCGGCCGACTTCCTCAAGATCGACGGCGCCTTTGTGCGCGGCATGCTGGACGACCGCCGCGATCAAGCCATCGTGCGCTCGATTGCGCAACTGGCGCGCGACTTCGGCATGCATTCGGTGGCCGAGCAGGTGGAGGATGCCGAAATGGCCGCGCTGCTGCGCGACATTGGGGTGGACTACCTGCAGGGCTACCACATCCATCGCCCGGAAGCCTTGCCCCACTGGCAACCGGTCGCCGTCACACAGGCGGCCGCACAGGCGCTCACCCCGCGCGCGTCTCACCTGACGCTGGTCAAATAGATTCAGACAATCACGGTGTCGGCAACCCCTTCCACCGGATCGGGATAGCGCATCTTCAGCCCTTCCAGCGCCTCGATCAGCAGGCGGGAAACCATCAGGTTGCGCGCCAGATTGTTGTTGGCGGGGATCACGTGCCAGGGCGCATGCGCCGTGCTGGTGGCGGACAGCGCTGCCTCGTAGGCATCCATGTAGTCGTCCCACTGCTCGCGCACGGCAAGATCGCCCGGCTGGAATTTCCACTGCTTTTCCGGGGTGTCGCGGCGCTCTTCCAGACGTTTTTTCTGCTCGTCCCGGGTGATGTGCAAATAAAACTTCAGGATCGTCGTGCCGGTTTGCGCCAGCATGCGCTCGAAATCGTTGATCTGGCGATAGCGGCGCTTGCATTCGGCGGCGGCGATCCAGCCGTTGACACGGGTGACCAGCACATCCTCGTAGTGCGAACGGTTGAAGATGGCGATTTCACCTGCACCCGGCACATGGTGATGCACCCGCCACAGATAGTCGCGTGCCAGTTCGTGCGGCGTCGGCGCCTTGAAGCCCGTCACCCGCACTCCCAGCGGGTCGACGCCCTGAAACACGTGGCGGATGGTGGAATCCTTGCCGGCGGTGTCCATCGCCTGCAGCACGATCAGCAGCTTGTTCTTGCCCTCGGCGTACAGCAGTTCCTGCAGCGTTTCCAGCCGCGCACGGTATTCGTCCAGGCGCTCGCGCGCATCGGACTTGTCCTTGCCGATGATGTCGGTATTGTCGGCATTCCAGTTCGACAGCTTGACCTTGGTGTCGGGTTCAATACGCGTATCGGCAGGTTTCATATCCTCTCCTTCGGGGGAATCAGCGTCATCCAGCCGCCCAGCGCATGGCGGATTTCATCCAGCGTGAGATGGCGCATCAGGCCCCGGTTGCCGGGTGCCATCTGGTTCCAGGCGCAGGTCATGCCACGAAGATTCGGCTGGGCGGCATCGCGCAGGCGGAATTCGGTGATGTAATACAGAAAAGTCGGATCGCCGTCGTCGTCCACGTAGGCCGCCTTGATCAATGGCGACGCCGCCGCGGCGATGGTGCTCACGCTGCGCGTCACCCGCCAAACCTCGAAGCGCCCCGGCTGCAGCGTCTGCGGTTCGGCGCGCACCGTGGCGAGCTCCACCACGCAGAACGGATCGTGCTCCTGCACGCTGTTGCGCGGCACGATCCGTCCGTATTGCAGGCGCACCGTGGCGGCATCGGGCGGAATCGTCAACGGCTGATTCAACTGCACCGTCCAGCCCGACGAATAGACGTAATACGGCGACGCCGGATTGGGCGACTCCAGCCCCGCACAGCCACCCAGCAGCAACACAAGTCCGATCCCGATCGTCTTCATATCACCTCCTCGCAACGTGTGACTGGCAACCTGCTACTCGGTTCTGACCCGAAACCATGCCGCATACAAGGCCGGCAGGAAAAACAGCGTGAGGAAGGTCGCCGCAATCAGCCCGCCCATCACCGCCACCGCCATCGGCCCCCAGAAAATCGAGCGTGACAGTGGAATCATCGCCAGTACCGCCGCCGCCGCGGTCAGGCTGATCGGGCGCATGCGCCGCACCGTCGATTCGATGACGGCATCCCATTGCGACAGGCCGCGTGCGATGTCCTGGCGGATCTGATCGACCAGGATCACCGAGTTGCGCATGATCATCCCCGACAGCGCGATGGCGCCGAGCATCGCCACAAAGCCGAACGGCTTGTTGAACGCCAGCATGAACATGGTCACCCCGATCAGGCCGAGCGGCGCGGTCAGCACCACCATCGCCATCAGCGAGAAGCTCTGCAATTGCAGCATCAGCACGGTCAATACCACCCCGATC
>DATMWS010000076.1:0-13546 GCA_035562135.1 Thiobacillus sp.
CCTCGATCGCGAGGTCGAAGCGGAAACTCGGCGGCGTGACGACGAGGCGGTCGTCCTGGCGTTCCACGCCCGCGCCCAGCGCGGCCAAGTCGCGCGCCACCTGATCGGCGTCGAGTTCGATGCCGGCCACGCGCTTCAAGCGCGCCAGCCGCAGGGTGATCGGCTCACGCTGCGGCAACTCGGACGCCGCCTCGGTAATCGGACCGGCCTGGCCGCCGCAGATGTCGATCAGCAACTGCGTCGCCCGCTCCATCGCCTGGCGGGTGGCGCCGAAATCGACGCCGCGCTCGAAGCGGTGCGACGAATCGGTGGACAAACCCAGTCGCCGCGCGCGACCGGCAATCGCCGTCGGCGCGAAGAAGGCGGCCTCCAGCATGACGTCGACGGTGACACGCTCCACGCTGGTCGGCAGTCCGCCCATGATCCCGGCCAGCGCCACCGGCCCGTCGGCATCGGCGATCACCAGCATATCGGGCGCGAGTTCGGCGGTCTGGCCATTCAGCAGTTCGAGTGTTTCACCCGGGCGGGCCAGCCGCACCTCGATACCGCCGTTGAGGCGCGACAGGGCGAAGGCATGCATCGGCTGGCCGAGCTCGAGCAGCACGTAGTTGGTAATGTCGATCGGCGCCAACAGCGGACGAATGCCGCTGCGTTCGAGCCGCTCCGCCATCCAGCGCGGCGTGGCGGCCTGCGCATCGATGCCGCGCACCACGCGCGCCAGATAGCGCGGGCAGGCCTCGCTTGCGGTCACCTGCACCGGCACCATGTCCTGAATGCGGGTTGCCGCTTCCTGCACTTGCGGCAGCCGAACCTCGGCGCCGGTGATCGCGCCGACTTCGCGCGCCAGACCTTGCAGCGACAGGCAGTCCGCGCGGTTGGGCGTGAGCTTCAAGGTGATGAGGGTGTCGTCCAGATTGAGCCAGCTGCGGAAATCCTCACCCACCGGCGCCTCAGCAGGCAACACCATCAGGCCATCGGCCGCGCCTTCCAGGCCCAGTTCCTTGGTCGAACACAGCATGCCGAGGGATTCGACGCCGCGCACCTTGGCGACCTTGATTTCAATGCCGGGCAATTGGGCACCCGGACGAGCGCACGGCACCTTGAGTCCCGCCGCCGCGTTGGGCGCACCGCACACGATGGTGACCGGCGAAGTTTCGCCGACATCGACCTGGCACACGCGCAGGCGGTCGGCGTCAGGATGCTTCTCTGCCGACAGGATTTCGGCCACCACCACGTTGTTGAATGGCGGTGCGGCGGGCGCCAGCGCCTCCACTTCCAGTCCCGCCATGGTCAGGGCATGGGCCAGTTGAGCGCTATCGAGCGCAGGATTCACCAGACTGCGCAACCAGGCTTCTGAAAATTGCATGATGTATGCGCCCTAATTAGTTGAATTGCTTGAGGAAGCGAAGGTCATTTTCGAAAAACAGGCGCAGATCGTCGACGCCGTAACGCAGCATCGCGAGGCGCTCGACGCCCAAACCGAAGGCAAAGCCGATGTAGCGTTCGGGATCGATATTCACGTGCCTGAACACATTGGGATGCACCATGCCGCAGCCCAGCACTTCCAGCCAGCCGGTGTGCGAGCACACCCGGCAGCCCTCGCCGCCGCACATCACGCAGCCGATGTCCATTTCGGCCGACGGCTCTGTGAAGGGAAAGAACGACGGCCGGAAGCGCACCGGCAGATCGTCGCGCTCGAAGAAATTGCGCATGAAGTCGGCGAGCACGCCTTTCAGATCGGCGAACGACACCGACTCGTCGACCCACAGGCCTTCGATCTGGTGGAACATCGGCGTGTGCGTCACGTCGGAATCGCAGCGGTACACCCGCCCCGGCGCGATGATGCGCAGCGGCGGCTGATGGGCCTGCATGTGGCGCACCTGCACCGGCGAGGTGTGAGTGCGCAGCAGCTCGCCCCCACCCATATGATCCTGGCGCAGATAGAAGGTGTCGTGCATCGCCCGCGCCGGATGGTCTTGCGGAATGTTGAGCGCGGTGAAGTTGTAGAAATCGGTCTCGATCTCGGGCCCCGTCGCCACCTCGAAGCCGATCGAGCGGAACAGCGCCTGAATGCGCGACAGCGTGCGCGAAACCGGATGCAGTCCACCGCGCGCCAAACCCCGTCCAGGCAAGGTGACGTCCAGCGTTTCGGCCGCCAACTGGCGATCCAGTTCGGCCTGCTGCAGTGCCTCGCGGCGGGTTTTGAGCGCCGCCTCGACCGCCTGTTTGGCTTCGTTGATGCGGGCACCGGCGGTCTTGCGTTCGTCGGCCGGCATTGCGCCCAGGCTTTTCAGCAGTTCGGTGAGCTGTCCGCTTTTCCCCATATAGCCCGCCTTGACCTGTTCCAGTGTCGGCAGATCGGGACAGGCCTGAATCGCAGTGAGGGCGTCGGCAACGATTTCGTTTGGATTGCGCATGGCGAAAGTCTCGTTTCAATCACAAACAAAAAAAGGCCTTGCGGCCTTTTTTTGTGACAGTCTGTCGGCTTACGCCGCCAGCTTGGCCTTGACCTGATCGACGATTTTGGCAAAGGCATCCTTGTCGAAAATCGCGATGTCGGACAACACCTTGCGGTCAATCCCGATCTCGGCGCGCGACAGACCGTTCATGAACACGCTGTAGGTCAGACCGTACTGGCGCGCGGCGGCGTTGATACGGGCAATCCACAGCCTGCGGAACTGGCGCTTGCGCTGACGACGGTCGCGGTACTGATACTGACCGGCTTTCATCACCGCTTCATTGGCGACGCGGAATACGTTCTTGCGACGACCGCGATAACCCTTGGCGGCGTCGATGATCTTTTTGTGGCTGGCTCGGGCGGTTACACCCCGTTTGACGCGTGGCATGGTCTTTCTCCTTTATGCGTAGGGCAACATGCGTGCAACCGCTTTGTGGTTGCTGGCATTGACAGTTTCCATGCCGCGCAACTGGCGCTTACGCTTGGTGCTCTTCTTGGTGAGAATATGACGCATGAACGCGTGCGAGCGCTTGAACCCGCCGCCGCCCAGCGCGCGGAACCGCTTGGCGGCGCCGCTCTTGCTTTTCATCTTAGGCATGATGCTTCCTTTTTATCTCATGCGGCCAGGTGATCCCACGGCGTGGAATGCTTCACCAACCCGACTGCACGTATTGTGTGGCGCTTTTAGCCCCGGCTTGATCCACCGGGACAGAGGCACGCCGGCCTCAAAACTCAAATCTTCTTCTTCGGCGCCAGCATCATGACCAGCTGGCGGCCTTCCATCTTGGGGAACTGCTCGACTACCGCCAGTTCGGCCAGATCGGCCGCGACCCGCCTCAGCTGGTTCATGCCGATTTCCTGGTGGGCCATTTCGCGGCCCCGGAAACGCAGCGTAATCTTGGTCTTATCGCCTTCTTCCAGAAACTTGATCAGGTTGCGCAGCTTGATCTGGTAGTCGCCTTCGTCGGTACCCGGACGAAACTTGATTTCCTTGATCTGGACCTGCTTCTGCTTCAGCTTGGCTTCGTGCTGCTTCTTGCTTTCCTGGTACTTGAACTTGCCGTAGTCCATGATCTTGCACACGGGCGGCTGGGCCGTCGGCGCAATTTCCACCAAATCCAGGTCAGCTTCTTCTGCCTGACGCAGGGCATCGTAAATTTTTACGATGCCAAGCGGCTCGCCTTCCACACCGACCAAACGTATCTCAGGGGTGGTAATTTCCCCATTGATGCGTGTCTGTTTCTTTTCTGTCGCGATGAGTCGTTCTCCAAATAAAAACCTGACGCTGCGCGTCGAGGCAAAAAGGTCAAACAATAAATAAAGAAGGCGCGGGGCGAAGCCCCGGCGCCTTGTTTGACCGCTGTTACTGGCGCGCCAGCGTTTCCGCTTTCAGGCGCGCAATCAAGTCATCCAAACTGAGCTGCCCCAGATCCTGGTTGCCGCGGGCACGGACGGAAACCATGCCGGTCTCCATTTCCTTGTCGCCGACAACCACCTGATAAGGCAGCTTTTGCAAGCTATGTTCGCGGATTTTATAAGTAATCTTGTTATTACTCAAGTCCGACACCGCACGAATGCCTGCCTCGCGTAGCGCGCGGGTGACTTTTTGCGCATATTCGGCCTGGCGCTCGCTGATATTCATCACCATCACCTGCACCGGCGCCAGCCACAACGGGAAGTTGCCGGCATGGTGCTCGATCAGGATGCCGATGAAGCGCTCCATCGAGCCGAGAATCGCGCGGTGCAGCATCACCGGGGTTTTGCGGCTGTTGTCCTCGTCGACGAATTCGGCGTCGAGACGTACCGGCAGGTTGAAATCGAGTTGGATGGTGCCGCACTGCCACAGCCGGTGAAGCGTGTCTTTCAGCGTGAACTCGATCTTGGGGCCGTAGAACGCGCCCTCGCCCGGCTGCAGGTCGTAGGCCAGCTTGCTCTTGTCGAGCGCCGCCGCCAGCGCCGCTTCGGCCTTATCCCAGGACGCGTCCGAGCCGACCCGCTTGTCCGGCCGGGTCGACAGCTTGACCAGCACGTCGTCGAAGCCGAAGTCGGCGTAGGTCTTCTGCAGCATGACGATGAAGTCGGCCACTTCCTGCTCGATCTGCTCTTCGGTGCAGAAAATGTGCGCGTCGTCCTGGGTGAAGCCGCGCACCCGCATGATGCCGTGCAGCGCGCCCGACGGCTCGTTGCGGTGGCACGAGCCGAACTCGGCCAGGCGCAGCGGCAGGTCGCGGTAGGAATGCAGGCCGCTATTGAAAATCTGCACGTGGCCGGGGCAGTTCATCGGCTTGACCGCGTAGTCGCGGTTTTCCGACGAAGTGGTGAACATGTTGTCGCGGTAGTTTTCCCAGTGGCCGGACTTCTCCCACAGGCTGCGGTCCATCACCGCCGGGGTGCGCACTTCCTGGTAACCGTACTCGACGAACTTCTGCCGCATGTACTGCTCGATCTGCTGCCACACGATCCAGCCCTTGGGGTGCCAGAACACCATGCCCGGCGCCTCGTCCTGCATGTGCAGCAGGTCGAGCTGCTTCGCCAGCTTGCGGTGGTCGCGCTTCTCGGCTTCTTCCAGCCGGTGCAGGTAGGCTTCGAGGTCTTCCTTCTTCGCCCACGCCGTGCCGTACACGCGCTGCAGCATCTCGTTCTTCGAGTCGCCGCGCCAGTAGGCGCCGGCCAGCTTCATCAGCTTGAAGTGTTTGAGCTTGCCGGTCGACGGCACGTGCGGGCCGCGGCACAGATCGATGAAATCGCCCTCGCGGTACAGCGAAATGTCCTCGTTGCTCGGGATCGACGCGATGATCTCGGCCTTGTAGCGCTCGCCCATGTTCCTGAAGAACGTCACCGCCTCGTCGCGCGGCATCACGCTGCGTTCGACAGGGATGTCCTGCTTGGCCAGCTCGGCCATCTTCTTCTCGATGGCCGCCAGGTCTTCCGGCGTGAACGGGCGCTTGTACGAGAAATCGTAAAAGAAGCCATCCTCGATCACCGGGCCGATGGTGACCTGCGCATCGGGGAACAGCGACTTCACCGCGTAGGCCAGCAGATGCGCAGTGGAATGGCGAATCATGTCGAGGCCGTCGGCATCGCGGTCGGTGACGATGGACAGCTGCGCATCGGCGTCGATCACATGGCTGGTGTCGACCAGTTCGCCGTTGACCCGACCGGCGAGCGCCGCCTTGGCAAGGCCGGCGCCGATGCTGGATGCGACCTGCGCGACTGTGACCGGGCCCTCGAACGGGCGGACGGAACCATCGGGAAGCGTGACGTTGACCATGATCCAAACTCCAGAAACAAAAAAAGCGCGGGCCGGCCGCGCTTTTGGATACTACAAGAAGATGCAGAAATGACTGCGAACAGCTATGCGCCGGGGATTATCCAGTGACATCCTTGCAAGTTCGCGGTGACATTTCGCAACCTCCGTGGGTCATCCCGACCCCTTAAATATTGGTAGGCGCGATTGGACTCGAACCAACGACCCCCACCATGTCAAGGTCTACAGCGTAGGGCATTGTAGGGGTTTCCCTTAAAGAAAACAACAACCCCTGTTCCTGCTACCTACCGAGAAATACCCTCATTTACCGGTTGAACTGGCACAAAAATGGCACAAAAATTATGTGCCTTTTTCATACCTCTTCCAACTTTGACTTACCGAATTATCCTTCCGCCCACTGTAGTGAGTTGTTACTGGTATCGCCTTGAGTGGCCGATATTCGGCCAAAGCTGCCTGCTGAACCATCGTGCGCCATAATTGGACATCCTCTTGTGATCGTGTGGACGAATCAGAGCACCCAGCGTCCAGCAAAGCGAAGGTGGCGATAGAGGTAAGCAATACGATTTTGTAATTCACAGTCGTCCGTCCACGCTCAGTTATTGATGTATGCGGATTGTTTACCAGCAATTCCCGTACTATTAACCATAAAGTGTTCCCTGCATAACTGTCAGCCAAGGAGATTCAATATGAAACGCGTAATGCTATTTCTCGTTGCACTCGCAATACCAATCGCAGCATCCGCAGGCTGTATCGGTCCGGTAATCATGGGCGAATGCAAAGGCCAAATCGTTCAATGGGACACTCATCCGCAAGGACCATTCGACACACCACCAGCAGCCCCAGGCTTCTACTATGACAAACGTGGCACGAATGCAGAGCAACAAAACCCAGGATCGGTAAACCCGTTCACAGGCAGAGACGCCCATGATGCCGACCTGGATGCTGGACGCCGGTAGCGCTGTTACCAACAACGGGGTAGTCCAGGGTTTGTGTGACCATGCTACTGACCGCTTCTGGCCGGAAGTGACGGTTGAGCTAATGCGCTCCAAAGCACTGGA
Source organism: Thiobacillus sp. (assembly GCA_035562135.1). Taxonomy (GTDB): domain Bacteria; phylum Pseudomonadota; class Gammaproteobacteria; order Burkholderiales; family Thiobacillaceae; genus Thiobacillus. The sequence goes on from DATMWS010000076.1 coordinate 6,785, forward strand.
AAATGATGCTTGCCATCCAATGACTGCAATGCGGCAACGTCGCCCAATAGGTGCTCCCGGCCAACTCCGGTCATAGCGTCACCGAAGAATTGGACAATGCGAACGGCTGGTAACTGATCACGAACCTGCCAACCGTCCTTACTGATCTTCGGCCTGCTCATCGGCCTAAGCCGACGCAAAGGCTAGAAGCACGCACGCGTCTAGCAAACTGGGAACGATGCAGTCCATAGAGATGGCTTTATTAAGGGAGGAGGTAGATTATGAAATTTATCTTGGCGATGTTCTGTTTTGTTCCCGCCATAGCGGGAGCCTATGATACTCAACGCGCTCAGGCAAACTTAGCATCAGATTACGCAACTTGCGCTGCGTTTTATATGATTTCCACACAAGTTTTGACGAAATACTCGCAAGATGCTTCGAAGGCAGAGGCGGCCGCAAGAAATGCTCTGGATATGGCCGTAACATTATCTAACCGCGAAGTTACATCGGCCCGAGTAGAGATGGTCACACAGATGATGTTGGTGGACGAGATGAAAAGTGACTGGTCCAACTGGGCTATTGTAGTGAACAAGCATTTCCCTACTTGCAAGGAAATTACTGAGAATCCCGTTCGGAGGCTCGAGTATTGGTTAAACAAAAGGTAGAAGCTTGTTGTTGGTGTCAGGGAGAAAATCACATCAAGGCAACGGAAACCACATGCCAAAATATGAGCAGATTGCCGAACAGGTGTTGTGGGGCGGAGCCGCTATCGTTGCCTCTGTGGTCGTGGTGTCCATAATCTTCAGTATTGTTGATACCAATTTTCCTGGGCTTCTAAAGGGACAGCCCATCCCTGCTCGGAAGCCCAAGCGGGAAGTGTCAATGCCGCCCCTCAGTCACATCAAGCTCGTGCTTGATCGTGAGGAGGTCAGGAACTCAGCAGAGCGCATTCGGAAAGCCCTGCAGGAATGCATCGGCCGCCCACCCGCACTGATTCACGGTGGGCGCGGTTCAACAATCGAGGAGTTCCTGGCCGATGCGACCGAAACGGATATTTTCTACTTCCACTGCTCCCCGCCCGAGTCTTGGGAAGGGCTGGCTGGGCGTGCGGGTTATGTGAAGATCCGCGATGGTAAGCCGGCCGAGGAGCTGATCCTGTATATGAATTGATATATGCTGGCGGCTTCTGAGTGGATCTGTATTCATCCTTTGCCAACGCTCCCTGTATCCCTGTTTAAAGGGGCATTTGCGATTTTGTACAAACGCTCTCCAGGCCAGCGGAGTAAGCTGGTGATTGCCACCATCAAGCTGATGTTGGCTGTATCCCTTTCAGCATCAGCTACTTGTGCATTTTCCGATCAAGCTACGCGAGACGTCGGTACATTTAAGCGCAGCGACGGGATCACCCTGCGGGCGGTGGAATACGATGTACACGGCATGATGGTCTTTGTAGGATTTGCGTGCTGGTTTGAGTTGCCGGACGGACAGCGGATTTCGGTTCCCATGGATGCATTCGGTAAGAGTGGCAGCTGCCTCGTTCGAACTCGGAAGGCGGCGGCAGAGATTTACATGTTTCCCTTCCCGGGTCGGTGGTTTCCCGTTGCAAGCCGAGTGTTGGAATTCGACGGCTATCAGTTTGTGGATGCGACCACACCTGGAAAGCGTTGGATTTCTTCGCTCGTCCACACTAGCCACTACTTTGGCGGCTATCTCATATCGGTCGCTTTATTTGCCCCATTTGCTTTTCTTGGCGCAGCGCTCATCAGAAAAACTCCAGCACGCAGCTGGTGGTTGGCTTTGCGCGTTATTTGGCTAATTCTAGGCATCCTCATGATTCAAGTTTATGGGTTCCTGATGGCGATCTATGGCGGCCCGTATTCGACACTGGTCTTTCTCTTCATCTTGGCCACCTGCGCCATGTTATACAAAGCGGCCCTCAAATTTTTTCGCGCCTAGTGCTTTTTAGGCAAGCAACCAGCTAGGCTAAATCGAGAGAGAACCATGGAAACTTGTCCTTACGCGTCTGCTCGCGAAAACGAGGCCAGGTCCTTCCTCGCTGGATGGAGCAATCCAGCGGCTCATGGAGTCAAATGCTGGTACTGTGACGTGGACAATATTGCGAAGGGCAGCGACATCCTTCTGATAGGACTGAGCCCAGGCGGAGACGAAAACGCCAGGCGGCTCGACGAGGAGAACGACTACCTGAAGCTGCCCTATACGAAGAGGGGGTTCAATTCATGGTTGGATGAGAACTGGCTGGGCAAGGGTCCGAAACACCAGCAGGCCATGTGGCGCGTTTTCCAGACGATGTTTCCCCAGGATTGGGAAAGCAAACTCAGGTCAAGCGCATGTACCAACGTCTTCCCGATCAGAACGGGGAGCGTTGATGCCATCGACAGCGATGGCTGGGCCTTTGCAGAGACGTGGTTTCAAAAGATCATGGGCCATGTCCAACCGAAAATCGTTATTTGCAATGGAAATAGCAATCAGAATTCAGCTTGGTCATATCTCTGTAAGAACTTCGGCTGTTCTCTTGTCAGAGAAATAGACATCGGGGCAAAGGGAAAGGTGAAGCTTGGATCGTTCAACACTGGCGTCGAGTGCAAGGTTCTAGGGCTGCCGTCGCTGAGCAGGTTTGCGCGCGAAAGTCTGTTTCAGGCAATAGAAACCGTTGGACCGTTCTGAGAGACGTCCGTGCCAACAGATTCAGCAGCACCCAGCCAGCACGGCGCCCCGTGCGCTACTGATGGTGTCGATCTTGAGTGGCGGCTCTGGCCGAAGAGCGGCCATCTATCTTCCTGCATTCCAGACTGTCTCCTCATATGGAACAAAGAGGCTCACCGCGGTGGCTTTCAAGTGTTATGACTCGCAGGTTTGAATCAGAAAAGATGGCCGGTTTGGAATTGGATTGGGTGGCGGTATTTACTGGAATACAAGACTTGGCACAAAATTGGCACAAAAACTAAAATAATTAAGCTGTTAGTGACAAATGAAAAGGGCTTACATCGCTGTAAGCCCTTGTTTTTCCTACCAATATCTTGGTAGGCGCGATTGGACTCGAACCAACGACCCCCACCATGTCAAGGTGGTGCTCTAACCAGCTGAGCTACGCGCCTAATGCGGGGCGGATCATAACCGAAACGTCACGCCGCTGTCGAGTCGGCGCGGGGTTTTTTTATACTGTTTCACGTCAGCGACCAGCGCCGGATCACGTCGTAATGCATCCCGTCGGCCTCGCGGCGCGAGGCCACCAGGACGAAATCGCTGATCGGCCAGTGCACCGGCGTACATTCCGGCACCTCGCCACCCGCCGATTTGCGCAACAGGGTGACATGCGGCACATGCGGGCGCGCGTCGACGGAATATCCGGCAGCCTGCAAGGCGGCATTCAGCGCGCTGACCAGTTCGAGATGCTGCGGCGGCGTCTGGCCCGCCCCCAGCCAGCCGATGCGGTTGTGCCGCCAGTAGCCGGCCTGGTCGAGGATAAGCTCGAAAGCATCGGTGCGGACGGTGTCGGCGCAGGCGACCAGGACATCCAGCTGATCGACCGGCGTGCTGCCGAGAAAGGCCAGGGTGATATGCAGGGTGTCCGCGCGCATCAGCCGGCCGCCCCAATGCTGGTGCAGCAGCCTGCCTGTGCGGTTGAGCGCGTCGCGGGTGGCATCGTCCGGCCACAGGGCAAAGAAAAGCCGCAGCGTGTCGGGCTCGGCCAGACCGGGTGTGGTCAGGCCCGTTTCAGTCAGACCGGGTTCAGTCAGGCCGGGTTCAGCCACGCTCGATCAGGCCCACCGCCTCGGCGGCGATGCCTTCGCCGCGCCCGGTGAAGCCGAGCTTTTCGGTGGTGGTGGCCTTGACGTTGACGCGGTCAAAGGCGATGCCGAGGTCGTCGGCGATATGCGCCGTCATCCGCGTAATATGAGGCTCCATTTTCGGCGCCTGCGCGATGATGGTGGCATCGACGTTGCCGACGCGCCAGCCGCGCTCGCGCAATTGTTCGGCGACCCGGCGCAGCAGGATACGGCTGTCGATGCCTGCGAACGCCGCGTCGGTATCCGGAAAATGCCGGCCGATGTCACCCAGCCCGGCCGCGCCCAGCAGCGCATCGCAGATCGCGTGCAGCAGCACGTCGGCGTCGGAGTGCCCTGCCAGCCCCCGATCATGGGGAATGTCGACGCCGCCGAGGATGAGCTTGCGGTTGGCGGCAAAGGCATGCACGTCGAAGCCGTGGCCGATGCGGAGTTCAGTCATTCAGATGCTCCAGGATGAGACTCGCCAGGCGCAGGTCCTGCGGATAGGTCACTTTGAGGTTGCGGCTGTCCGATTCAACCAGGCGCGGTTGCAGGCCGAGTTGTTCGATGGCGGAGGCTTCGTCGGTCATGTCACTGCCGGCCGCGCGCAAGGCTTCGCTCAATTTTCCATGGCGAAACATTTGCGGCGTTTGCGCCTGCCACAGGCCGGCGCGCGGCACGGTGGCCTCGGCCCGCGCTCCGGATGCCCCGTCGGCAGCGGCACGTTTCAGGGTGTCGGCCACCGGGACCGCGAGCAGGCCGCCGACGGCGTCATCCGCCACCTCGTCGAGCAACCGGCTCAAGGACTCTGCCGGGAGGCAGGGCCGCGCGGCGTCGTGCACCAGCACCCAGTCTTCCGTTGCGCACCATTCGGCCATGGCCTCCAGCCCGTTCAATACGGTTTCGGCGCGGGTGGCGCCGCCGCAACGCAGCACGTGCAAGCGATCCTCCCAGCCTGCCCACTCGTAGTTTCCCCATCTTTTGTCGGTGGGCGAAAGCACGACGAACAGCTTGGATATCCGGGGCTCGCGTGCCAGCACAATCAGAGCGTGAGCAATCATCGGAATCGAATTGAGCGGCATATATTGCTTTTCGATTTTGCCACCCATGCGAGAGCCACTTCCAGCGGCGGGAATCAGTGCGTAAAAACTCATGCGTCGCCTCCTGGCGCCAATACATCGCGGTTGCCGTTCGACTGCATCGACGACACCAGGCCGGCACGCTCCATGTCCTCGATCATGCGCGCGGCGCGGTTGTAGCCGATGCGCAACTGTCGCTGCACCGACGAGATCGACGCGCGGCGCGTTTTCAGCACATAGGCCACGGCTTGGTCGTATAGCGGGTCGGCTTCCGCCGCCTCGCCGAATTCGCCACCGCCCTCGCCGGCTTCTTCCAGCGATTCAAGCACGCCTTCGATGTATTCGGGCTCGCCCAGCGATTTCAGATAATCGACGACGCGATGCACCTCGGCATCGGACACGAAGGCGCCATGCACCCGCTGCGGGTGCCCGGTACCGGGCGGCAAATAGAGCATGTCGCCCTGCCCCAGCAGGGCCTCGGCGCCCATCTGGTCGAGGATGGTGCGCGAGTCGATCTTGGAGGACACCTGGAACGCGATGCGCGTCGGGATGTTGGCCTTGATCAGGCCGGTGATGACGTCGACCGACGGCCGCTGCGTCGCCAGGATCAGGTGAATGCCCGCTGCACGCGCCTTCTGCGCCAGCCGTGCGATGAGTTCCTCGACCTTCTTGCCAACCACCATCATCAGGTCGGCGAGTTCGTCGATCATCACCACGATCATCGGCATGGTTTCCAGCGGTTCGGGGTTGTCCGGCGTCAGGCTGAATGGATGCGTCAGCGGCGTGCCGGCCTTCTTGGCATCGCGCACCTTCTGGTTGTAGCCGGCGAGGTTGCGCACGCCGACCGCCGACAGCAGCTTGTAGCGCCGCTCCATTTCGCCCACGCACCAGTTGAGCGCGCTGGCGGCCTGCCTCATGTCGGTGACCACCGGCGCCAGCAGATGCGGAATGCCTTCGTAGATCGACAGTTCCAGCATCTTGGGGTCGACCATGATCATGCGCACCGCGGACGGATCGGACTTGTACACCAGCGACAGAATCATGGCGTTGACGCCGACCGACTTGCCCGAGCCGGTGGTGCCGGCGACCAGCAAATGCGGCATCTTGCCCAGATCCGCCACCACCGGATTGCCCGCAATGTCCTTGCCCAGGGTGATCGTCAGCGGACTCGCACTGTCGTGGTAAGCCTTGGAGCCGAGAATCTCGGACAGCCGCACCATTTGCCGCTTGGGATTGGGAATTTCCAGCCCCATGGTGTGCTTGCCGGGAATGGCCTCGACCACGCGGATGCTGATCACCGACAGCGTGCGCGCCAGGTCTTTCGACAGATTGACGATCTGGTTGCCCTTCACGCCGACCGCCGGTTCGATTTCGTAGCGCGTGATCACCGGGCCGGGCGAAGCCGACACCACCTTCACCTCGACGCCGAATTCGGCGAGCTTGCGCTCGATCATCAGCGAGGTGTATTCCAGCGACTCGGCACTGGCGGTTTCCACCACCTCGTCGGCGGGGTCGAGCAGATGCAGCGGCGGCAACGGCGAATCGGGCAGATCGGAGAACAGCGGCGACTGTTTTTCGGTGGTGGCGCGTTCGGATTGCGGCACTTCCTTCACCACCGGTTCGATGCGGATCGGCGGTGCTTCGACGAGCTTTTTCTTTTCCACCGACACCTTCGCTTCGCGCTTTTGCTGCGCCACTTCGCCCAGCTTGCGGTCGCGATAGGCCTGCCAGGTCTGGATCGCCTTCCACCAGACCCCCTCCACCCACTCACCGCTGCGCTCGGCCATGCTGAGCCACGACACGCCGGTGAACAAGCTGAACCCCACCGCCATCAGCAAAAGCAGGACCAGCGAGCCGCCGGTGAACCCCAGCAGCGCACCCGCCACCCCCCCCACGCCGGCGCCCAACACGCCGCC
>DATMWS010000077.1:0-6983 GCA_035562135.1 Thiobacillus sp.
GAGCGCGAGAAAAATGAAAAGGCCGAAAAGCTCGCCGCCAAGGCGCAGGCCAAGCGCGCCGAACTCGCCGCCGCCCCAGCGGAAGGTGCCGCCCCCAGCGACGCCAAGAAGGCGCTGATCGCCGCCGCGCTGGCGCGCGCTCAGGCCAAAAAGGCCGAGGTTGCGCCAAAGAACATCGATCATCTGCCGCCCGACACCCAGCGCGAGATCGAGGAAATCGAGGCGCGCCGGGCTAAAATCCGCGAAATGGCGCGCCAGCCGCTGGAATCCGAAGAGAAGAAACCCTGATGTCCTCGCCATTCATTCTCGACCGCAGCAGCGTCACCCAGGTCATGGCCTGGGTGCTGGCCGCCCTGCTGCCCGGCATCGCAGTGACTGTCTGGCTGTTCGGGCCGGGCATCCTCGTCACGCTGGCACTCGCCACCGCCACCGCGCTGGCGGCCGAAGCGGCAATGCTGAAGGCACGCGGCTATCCGGCCAAGCCCTTTCTCCTCGATCTGTCGGCCATCGTCACCGCCTGGCTCTTGGCGCTGTCGCTGCCGTCGCTGGCGCCATGGTGGCTGATCGTCACCGGCACCCTGTTCGCCATCGTGGTGGCCAAGCATCTGTACGGCGGGCTGGGACAGAACATTTTCAACCCGGCGATGGTGGGCTACGCGGTGCTGATCGTGTCGTTCCCGGTGCAGATGACGCAGTGGGCGGGTCCGCTTTCGCTCACCGAAACCCCCCTCACGCTGGCGCAAAGCGCAAGCGTGATTTTCGGCGGCGAATTTCCCAAAGCAACGCTCGACGCGGTGACCATGGCCACGCCGCTGGATGCCCTGCGAACCGGGCTGCTGCAGCAATACACGGTGGACGAGATCATGACGCAGCCGATCTTCGGCCATTACGGCGGCGAGGGGTTCGAGTGGCTGGCCGGCGCATTCCTGCTCGGCGGGCTGCTGCTGTGGGCGCTGCGCATCATCAGCTGGCAGGTGCCGCTGGCGTTTCTCGCCGGCATCTGGCTGGCTGCCGGCTTCCTGCATTTCTTCGACGCCGGGCGCTTCGGCGCGCCGTGGTTCCACCTGTTCGCGCCGTCGGTGATGCTGGGCGCCTTCTTCATCGCCACCGATCCGGTGTCGGGCGCGACGACGCCACGCGGCAAGCTGATATTCGGCTTCGGCGCGGGCCTGCTCACCATCGTCATCCGCACCTGGGGCGGCTACCCGGATGGGGTCGCCTTCGCGATCCTGCTGATGAACCTGTGCGTGCCGCTGATCGACCAGTACACCCAGCCGCGCGTTTATGGCGAGGCGCGCAAAAGCAAGGAACCTCAGGCATGACATCGCCAATTCAGCTTGCCCTGAAGAATGCGCTGCGCACCAGCACCATCCTGTTCGTGTTCGCGCTCGTCGGCACCGCCATGCTGGCGTTCACCCACGACCGCACCGAACCGACCATTATCCGCGGCCAGCTGGCCGCCAAGCGCGCGCTCCTGAGCCAGGTGCTGCCTGCCGCGCTGTACGACAACGACCTGCTGGCCAGCCAGCAAAGCGTGCCGCCCGACGACTTGCTCGGCACGCGCCAGCCCTCCGCATTGTGGCTGGCGCGCCACGGCGGCGAGTTCAGCGGGGTGGTACTGGAAGCCGTCGCACCCGACGGCTACAGCGGCGATATTGCCTTGTTGATCGGGATTGATGCGGACGGAAGCGTGACCGGCGTACGCGTCACCGCCCACCGCGAAACGCCGGGACTGGGCGATTACATCGATCGCGCCAAGAGCGCGTGGATCGACCAGTTTTCAGGAAAATCACTGACGAACCCGGCGCCCAAGCACTGGAAGGTCGCCAAGGACGGCGGCGCCTTCGACGCCCGCGCCGGCGCCACCATCACCCCGCGCGCGGTGGTCAAGGCCGTCCAGAGCGCGCTTGATTATTTTGCGCGGCACCGCGCGGCATTCGTCGCGCCGCCCCCCGCCAAGGAGAAAAACGCATGATGACGATGGACGAATTCCGCGGCCTGTTCCACAACGGCCTCGTCAAGCAGAATGCCGGGCTGGTGCAGTTGCTCGGCCTGTGCCCGTTGCTGGCGATCAGCAACAACGTGGTCAACGCGCTGTCGCTGGGGCTGGCCACGACGCTGGTGATGGCGGCCTCCAGCGGCGCGGTGTCGGGCGTGCGCCATTTTGTGCCGAACGAAATCCGCATTCCCGTGTTCGTGCTCATCATCGCCGCCCTGGTCACGGTGATCGATCTGTCGATGAACGCGTTTGTGCACCCGCTGTATCTGGTGCTGGGGATTTTCATTCCGCTCATCACCACCAACTGCATCGTGCTGGCGCGCGCCGACGCCTTCGCCGCCAAAAACCACCCGTTGCACAGCGCGGTCGATGCGGTGGCGATGGGCCTGGGTCTGACGCTGGTGCTGGTGGTTCTGGGCGCGATCCGCGAACTGGCCGGTCAGGGCACGCTGTTGTCCGGCATCGACCTGGTGTTTGGCGAAGCGGCCAATCAGTTCGTGCTGCATGTGCTGCCCAACTATCAGGGCTTTTTGCTGGCGATTCTGCCGCCCGGCGCCTTCATCGCGCTGGGGCTGCTGATCGCCGCGAACAACTGGTACAAGGCGCGCGCCGAGCAGCGCGCCCGCGCGGTCGTCCCGGTCGCGGCATGAAGCCGCCGCTGAAGAAGCGCCTGCAGGAACAAGTGATCCGGGCACGATGATCGCCCTAATATGAATCCTGCCAAACGCCACGAAATCTTCAGCCGCCTGCGCGCGGCCAATCCGCATCCCACCACCGAGCTCGAATACAGCACGCCGTTCGAGTTGCTGGTGGCGGTGGTGCTGTCGGCGCAATCCACCGACAAGGGGGTGAACCTGGCGACGCGCAGGCTGTTTCCGGTCGCCAATACCCCCGAGGCCATCTACGCGCTGGGCGAAGTGGGGCTGGCCGATTTCATCAAGACCATCGGGCTCTACAAGAGCAAGGCCCGCCACCTCATCGCCGCCTGCCAGATGCTGATCGAACTGCACGGCAGCCAGGTTCCGGCCGAGCGCGCCGCACTCGAGGCGCTGCCCGGCGTCGGGCGCAAGACCGCCAACGTGATATTGAACACCGCCTTCGGCCAGCCGACCATGGCGGTCGACACCCACATTTTCCGGGTCGCCAACCGCACCGGCCTGGCTCCCGGCAGGACGGTGCTGGAAGTGGAAAAGAAGCTGCTCAAGACTCTCCCCCCGGAATTCCGCATCGACGCCCACCACTGGCTGATCCTGCACGGGCGCTATGTCTGCCAGGCGCGCAAGCCGAAATGCGGCGAGTGCCTCATCGCGGACCTGTGCGAGTACAAGGACAAGCTTGTTTAATCCCAGCCGCGATCAGGTTCGCCAGTTCTTTTTCGACGTGTGGGCGAAATACCGTGCCGGGCAGCCGCTGACGGGCGCGGAGCAGCCTGCGCTCGACGCCGTGCTCGCGCACCCGGAATATCATGCCCTGCTCGATCAGCCTGATCGTTACAAGGAGCGGGATTACCTGCCGGAATCCGGCGAAACCAACCCCTTTCTGCACCTGTCGATACACTTGGCAATCAGTGAGCAGCTGTCGGTCGACCAGCCACCGGGAATCCGCGACCGCTACCAGCGCCTGCTGAAACAGCATGGCAATGCAATGGAAGCCCAACACGCGGTGATGGATTGTCTGGCCGAGATGATCTGGCAGGTGCAGCGCTACCAGACGGCGTTTGATTCGGCGGCCTATTTGCGCTGTCTGGACCTCAAGCTCGGCAAGGCCTGAGCGGGCGATCGCCGCCCTCAATCGGCGCATACCAGCTTCATTTTTTCAAAATTCTGTCGATACCCTATTAGGCGCATAACGCGGGGGCTTCGCAGCACCCGCTGTATGCCACCCCCTGCGGCCATTGATCGATTCGGCAGGATCCTGTGCCGAAGACGCGCCGCGCTGTGTGGCACGGGGGCTGATTCGGTCCACCCTCCATAACGGCGGCGCATACGCTTCATCGAAACAGGTTGATTGATGGCACAGCTTGAACAACTCAAACTCAGCAGTCAGCTGCCCTCGCCTCGCGGGGTCGCGCTGGCGATACTTGAGATCTCCCAACGCAAGAATGCGACGCTGGGCGACATTGCGCGGGTGGTGCAGACCGATCCCGCGCTGTCCGGGCGGCTGATCAAGCTGGCCAACACCGCTTCGCACATCGCACGCCCGGTGGTATCGGTACAGGAAGCTGTCGTGCGCCAGGGCATGGCCACGGTGCGCCAGCTGGCGCTGGGATTTTCGTTGGTGGACCAGTACCGCAACGGCGCCTGCAAGGCTTTTGACTATCAGGGGTACTGGTCGCATTCGCTTCTGATGGCACTGGGCATGCGGGCACTGGGCATGCGGGTGCGGCTGGCCGCTGCGGACGAACTGTTTGTCTGCGGCCTGCTGGCGCAGGTGGGCCAGCTGGCGCTGGCAACGGTGTACCCCGATGAGTACAACGCGGTTCTGATGGCGCAACACGCCGATCCCGCGCAAGCGATCATCGTCCATGAGCGAGCCCGCCTGGAAACCGACCACATCGAACTGGGCATCGTCATGATGACCGACTGGGGCATGCCCAGGGTCTTCACCGGACCGCTCGCCCACTACGAAGATCCGGATCACCCGAGTTACCCCCAGGATTCGCGCGCCAACAGTTTGATGCTGATGCTGCGCTTGTCGCATCGTCTGGCCGATCTCGGGCAGGCCAATGCCGATGTGCGCCCAAAACTGTTGAAGGAATGGATGGCGCTGGCAACCGAGCTCGACATTCCGCAGGAAGACGCCGGGCGCTTTATCGACGAAGTCATCGACAGCTGGCGTGAATGGAGCGAGCTGCTGAAGATTCCGGCTACTGCTTTGCCGTCGTTTGCTGAAACCTATCACGGCCACCACGAGACCGAGGAAGATGCGGCGGAAAGTGAAACGCCGCTGCGCATCGTGGTGGCGGACGGCAACGCCATCAACCGCCGCAGAACCATGGCGCTGCTGGCCGAGGACAGTGAGCACACCATTTATCCGGCCGAAAACGGCAACACCGCACTGGCACTGGCGATGGAGGTGCTGCCTCACGTCATCATCGCGCATTGCGACCTGCCGCTGCTCGACGGCCTGGAGTTGTGCCAGGCCCTGCGCGCAACCGACGAAGGCCGCCGCATGCATATCCTGCTGTCGGGCGACGAGCACGGCGAAGAACAGCTGACCCGCGCCTACGAGGCGCGCGCCGACGGCTATGTGCCCAGCACCATCAGCGCCAAGGGGCTGCGCATCCGGCTGTGCGCCGCACAGCGACTGGTGCAGTTGCAAAACGCCTGGGAAAAGGATCGCGCCCAGCTGCGCCAGATTGCGGCCGAACTGGCAGTGGCCAACCGGCGGCTGGCCACTGCCGCGCTCACCGACCTGCTGACCGGGCTGCCCAACCGTCGCTCGGCCATGGACCAGCTCGAACAGGCCTGGAGTGCCGCTTCGCGCTCCGGGCTGCCGCTTTCGGTGATGGTGGTCGACATCGATCATTTCAAGCACATCAACGACAGCTACGGCCACGCCGCCGGCGACCTGGTGCTGCGCGAGGCCGCGGCGACCCTGCGCGCATCGGCACGCCGCGAAGACAGCGTCTGCCGCATCGGCGGCGAGGAATTCCTGGTCATTTGTCCCAACACCGATCTCCAGTCCGCGATGCAATCGGCCGAACGCCTGCGCACGAACCTGTGCACGAAACGGATTGCCATCGGGCAGGCGGAAAAAAACCTCACCGTCAGCATCGGCGTGGCAACGCGTGATTCCGACATCGCCGACATCGACGCGCTGGTGAGTACAGCCGATCAGTCGCTCTATGCGGCCAAGGATTCCGGGCGCAACCAGACCTGCAGCCGGCAGCGCAGCCCGTTCAATTGATCCTGGAAAAAGAAATTAACCACAGAGATATCTCTGTGGTTAATGAACTGAGGTTTTCAAGTTGATCTGACCGCGCTACAGCGCGCGCGAAATCTTTCGCACCGTCTCATCCTCGGGATGCGTCTCGATCCGGAACCCCAGTGCTTCGACCAGCTTCAGCATCGGACGGTTGGTTTTCAGCACTTCGCCGTCCATCACCTTCAGACCCTTGCCGCGTGCCACGTCCATCAGCACATCCATAAGCTTGTGGCCGATCCCCTGCTTCTGCCACTGGTCGTTGACCACCAGGGCAAATTCGCAGGATTCGCCATCCGGGTTGATGGCATAGCGCGCCACGCCGAGCTCGACTTCGCGGCCGTCGATCTCGGTCAGCGCCAGCAGTGCCATTTCGCGCGTGTAGTCGATCTGCGTCAGGCGCGCCAGCATGGTGGGGGAAAGCTCGCTCACCGCATCCATGAAACGGAAATATTTGGTTTCCGCGGACAGGCTCTTCACGAAGCCCTGGGTCAGTTCGGCATCTTCCGGGCGGATCGGGCGGATCAGGACATCGTTGCCACTGGGCAGCTGCCAGTGCGTCACCAGATGCGCCGGATAGGGGTGGATCGCCATGTGGCCGTAGCGGTCGGCCATCGGCACGCGCGGCGCGATGACGATGCGCGCATCCAGCGCCAGCGCGCCGTGTTCGTCCACCAGCAGCGGATTGATGTCCATTTCCGCCAGCCAGGGCAGCTCGCAGACCATTTCCGACAGGCGCAGCAGCACGTTCTCCAGCGCATCCATATCGACCGGCGGGCGGTTGCGGAACGGGCCCAGCAGGGTCGCGACGCGGGTACGCTGGATCAGGTCGCGCGCCAGATAGCGGTTGAGCGGCGGCAGGGTCACCGCGCGATCCTGGAAGGCTTCGACATCGACGCCGCCGGCGCCGAACACGATCACCGGCCCCAGCACCGGGTCCGAGGTCATGCCCAGCAGCACCTCGCGCGCGTGCGGGCGTGCCACCATGGGCTCGATGACGATGCCTTCCAGTCTGGCTTCGGGGCGCATCCGCTTGACGTCGGCGAGCATCTCGCCGAAG
>DATMWS010000078.1:0-7958 GCA_035562135.1 Thiobacillus sp.
AGCTGCTGTTGGAAGCGCCGACCGCGGGCGAAGGCGCGACCTGCACTTCGTGTGCGCACTGTCCGTGGATGGCGATGAACGGATTGAGGAAGCTCGCCGCGGTGCTGGAATCAGTCAATGAAGGGCGGGGCGGCAACGAAATCCATATCGAGGAATCCATTCGCGCCCGCGCCCGGCTGTCGATCCAGAAAATGCTGGATTTCGCTGCGGCTGAAAAAGCCGGGCAAATCCAGCTCGGCGACTGAGCCAAGCGTAACCATGGCCGGAGCCAGCCTGCTCGCCCTGCTCGACGATATCGCCACCATCCTCGACGATGTGTCGGTGATGACCAAGGTCGCCGCCAAGAAAACCACCGGCGTGCTCGGCGACGACCTGGCCCTGAATGCACAGCAGGTCGCCGGGGTGAAAGCCGAGCGCGAACTGCCGGTAGTGTGGGCAGTGGCCAAGGGTTCGTTCAGGAACAAGCTCATCCTGGTTCCCGCCGCGCTCGCCATCAGTGCGCTGGCGCCATGGGCGATCACGCCGCTCCTCATGCTGGGCGGCGCATTTCTGTGCTTCGAAGGCTTCGAAAAACTGGCGCACAAATTTCTGCACAGCCGCAGCGAGGATGCAGCGCATCACGCCGAACTCGCCCAGGCGCTGGCCGACCCGGCGGTCGATCTGGTGGCGCTGGAACAGGACAAGATCAAGGGCGCAGTCCGCACCGATTTCATCCTGTCGGCCGAGATCATCGTTATTACGCTGGGCACGGTCGCGGCCGCGTCGTTCGGCATGCAGGTCGCGGTGCTCGCCGGCATCGCCATCCTGATGACCATCGGGGTGTACGGCCTGGTCGCCGGCATCGTCAAGCTCGACGACGGCGGGCTCTATCTCAGCCGGCAGCCGGGTGACGGCTTCGCCCGCGTGCAGCGCAGCCTCGGGCGCGGCATTTTGCGCACCGCGCCGGTTCTGATGAAAACCCTCGCGGTGGTCGGCACCGCGGCGATGTTCCTGGTCGGCGGCGGCATCCTGGTTCACGGCGTGCCAGGTACACACGACCTGGTCCACGCCGTCACCCAGGCCGCGGAAGGCCTGCCGGCCATCGGCGGCATGCTGGCTGCGCTCGTCCCGCTGTTCATTGATGCGCTGACAGGAATCGTCGCGGGCGGGCTGATTCTGGGCGGCGTGACGGCCGCCCGGCGGTTGTTCCGGTGATCCGGCCGGTTTATTTCTGGAACGGCTGGATCAGCTTGCGCACCGGGTCATAGGCTGGATCGTCGACCACGACAAAGCCGTCGTAAGCGTTCATCGAACGCTTCCAGCATGGCGACCCGCTCGGGGGTGGTTTTTTTCAGCGCCAGCAGCGCATCGCGCAACTGGTTGCGCACCGTCACCGGCATGCCTGGATGCACGGCGAAGATGTACGAGGGCAGCGGAGCGGTGCTGCCGACCACGACAAGCCCCTTGCTCTTGAACTCGTCGGCAATGGAGTCCTTGAGAATGCCGCCGTCAAAGTCGCCCGCCAGTACCGCCTTGGCAATATTGTCGTAATGCTTGAGATAGGCAAAGGTCGCAAAGTCACTGGATTTAAGCCCCATCGACTCGACCGCCGCCCTTTGCAACAGCGCCTTTTCATCGCCAAAGGCAAAGCGCCTGCCCTTGAGTTCAGCCGGCGAGCTAATGCCGGAGCCGGCCTTCACGCCAATCACCAGGGAAAAGTGCGGGCGCCCGTCGGTGGTGGGCGCAACCAGCGGGATCACGCCAAATTTCCTGCGCGCCTCGATGTAGGCCACCGGCGTGAGGTAGGCAATCTGCGTCTGGCCCATACCCAGATCGTCCACCGCCGACCCCAGATTGGGCGATGGCCGGAAACGCACGTTGAGGTTGGTGCTCAGCGCCAGATGATTCGTTAGCGCACTCATGCGCTTGATCATTTCGACCGGGATATCCATGGCCACCGACCCCATGGTCACCTCGGCAGCTTGGGCTTTCGGGGGCTTGGCTGCCCAGGCGGGCGCAAATGATACGCCCACCACCAGTGCGGCCAGCAGGGCCTGAAATGCCTGTTTCGGTTTCAAGATGCTTCTTTGCCCCGGAAACGGGTTGCTTCGGAATACACGCTGTAACGGTCACGCCCGCCCTTCTTGGCCTGATACAGGGCCTTATCGGCCGCATAGTAAAGCTCCTGGGGCGCGCTCATGGAAACGTCGTACTGCGCAATGCCAACACTGAGGCTGATACTCAGCCGGAATCCATCGTAGTCAAACGCATGCGCCCGCACACCCTCCATAAATTTCTCGACGAACAGTTCGGCCTGCGCGGCATTCGTGTGATACAGCACGATGCCGAATTCGTCGCCCCCCAGACGCGCGGGCTGATCGGACTTGCGGATATGCAGGCGCAACAGGGTACCGATATCACGCAATACCTCATCCCCAGCGCCATGACCATGGCTGTCGTTGATCAGCTTGAAGTGGTCGATGTCGAACAGCACCAGGGTGATTTCTTCCGCGAAACGCTCGGACTGATGGAACATCCGTGACAGGGTTTCATCAAATTTTCGGCGGTTGGGCAATTCGGTCAGCCAGTCGGTCGTGGCCATGGTACCGAGCAAGTCGAGCGCATTCTCAAGCTCCAGGGTGCGCCCTCCCAGCTGGAGGTTCTTGTCCCGCAGCTCCTGGTTGGCAAAGTCGATCTTGCTTTGCAGCTGGCGGTGATAATTGGCGAGCGATTTGTTCAGGGTATTGAACACCGACACCAGCCGCCCGATCTCGTCCCCGCTTTTCACCTCCAGATCCCGGGCGACGAACGAGTCGCCCTTTTCCATCGCTTCCTCCATCGCCATCGTCAGCTTGCGAATCGGCGAGACGATGCCGCTCGCGGTAAAAAAATAGACGATCAGGCCAAGAATCGCGCCGAAGATGAGCTGCTCGATGAAGACGCGCCAATAGAGGTCGCTAAGCGCATTTTCCAGCGCATCGGCGGAAACATCGACGGTCGCCCCGCCGATGGTCTGGCCGTCGAAGATGACAGGCGACTCGAATCGCCTGTAGGTTCCGGCCTCCACCCCGACGGCCTGGGTCATCACGCGTCCGCTCTGGTTGCTGATGATGACACGGATCACATTGGCCTGCCGCGCGACATTTGCAGCAAGGATTTCCAGATTGCCATAGTCGTATCCGGCGACCAGGGAGGCGGCGCCAGAGGCCGTGGCATTGGCCACGCTCTGACCCGCCTTGTCGATCAGTTCGCTGAGCGGGCCGCGTTCGTTCTGGACTCGAACCACGCCAATGGCGGCCGAAGTGATCAACACGCCTGCCATGACATAGCCGAGGAGCTTGATGCCCAAACCACACTGCAAGTCGATCTCCCAAAGCTCAATCACGCGGCAATATTTACCGATATTCGTCTATCGGCTGGCCCGGCGAAATCTGAAGGCCCCAATCCAATTGACTAATCAGGGTCTTAGCGCGTCTCCACCCCCTTCTGCCCGCCCGAAACGAAGTCATATCCCGTAAAATAGGTTTTTTGCAGCGCCATCCGCCATGACCGCCCGCCTCCGGGAAATCCCCTACAACTACACCTCGTTTTCCGACCGCGAAATCGTCATCCGCCTGCTCGGCGCCGATGCCTGGGATGTGCTCAACACGCTGCGCGGCGAGCGCAAAACGGGACGCTCGGCGCGCATGCTGTTCGAGGTGCTGGGCGACATCTGGGTGGTAAGGCGCAATCCCTATCTGGAAGACGACCTGCTCGACAACCCCAGGCGGCGGCAGATGCTGGTCGAGGCACTGCGGCACCGCCTGCACGCGATCGAGGTGCGTCGCCAGGGCAACGAACTGGTGGGGCAGTTGCTGGCGGCCGCCGGACGCGCAGTGCGCGAATTCGAGGCCTGGTTTGCCGACACCGCCAGCCTGCGCACGCGCATCCTGCGCCGTCTGGCGGGGGTCACCCGCCGCGACAACATCGCGTTCGACGGCCTGGCGCGCGTCTCGCACGTCACCGACGCCACCGACTGGCGGGTGGAATACCCCTTCGTGGTGCTGACCCCCGACAGCGAAGCCGAGATGGCTGGGCTGGTGGCCGGGCTGATCGAACTGGGGCTGACCATCATCCCGCGCGGCGGCGGCACCGGCTACACCGGCGGCGCAGTGCCGCTCACCGACCAGGCCGCGGTCATCAACACCGAAAAGCTCGAAGCGATGAGTGCGGTGGAGATGCGCCACCTGCCCGGTTGCGAATTCGAAGTCCCCACCATCCACTGCGGCGCCGGCGTCGTCACCAAGCGGGTGATGGATGCGGCCGACGCTGCCGGCCTGGTGTTCGCGGTCGACCCGACGTCGGCCGACGCCTCCACCATCGGCGGCAACGTGTCGATGAACGCGGGCGGCAAGAAGGCCGTGCTGTGGGGCACGGCGCTCGACAACCTGGTGTCGTGGCGCATGGTCACGCCGGATGCCGACTGGATCGAAGTCACCCGCCTCAACCACAACCGCGGCAAGATCCACGACGCCCCCTCGGCCACCTTCGAAATCCGCCGCTTTGCCGCTGATGGCAAGACACCAAAAGGCTCGCCGGAAATCCTCACCATTCCCGGCAGCCGCTTCCGCAAGACCGGGCTGGGCAAGGACGTCACCGACAAATTCCTCGCCGGCCTGCCCGGCATCCAGAAGGAAGGCTGCGACGGGCTGATCACCTCGGCGCGCTTCATCCTGCACCGGCTGCCCGCGTACACCCGCACCGTGTGCCTGGAATTCTTCGGCAGCGCGCGGGACGCCACGCCGGCCATCGTCGAAATCAAGGATTATTGCGACGCCCATCCCGACATCCTGCTGGCCGGGCTGGAGCATCTCGACGCGCGCTATGTGAAGGCGGTCGGCTACGCGACCAAGGCGCCGCGCGCGACGCGCCCGAACATGGTGCTGCTGGTTGACGTGGTGTCGGACAACGAAGTCGCGGCGGGCGAAGCCGCCTCGCGCATTGTGCGCATCGCCAACGCGCGCGGCGGCGAAGGTTTCATCGCGGTGTCGGCGGAAGCCCGCAAGAAATTCTGGCTCGACCGCGCCCGCACCGCGGCGATCGCGGCGCACACCAATGCGTTCAAGATCAACGAGGACGTGGTGATTCCGCTGCCCCGCCTGGGTGACTACACCGACGGCATCGAGCGCATCAACATCGAACTGTCGATTGCCAACAAGCTGAAATTGCTCGATGCGCTGGCCGAATTCTTCAGTGCGCCGCTGCCGCTGCAGCAAGACGACGACACCGTCGCCGACCCCGCGCAGGTGGAAGATAAGCGTCAGCGCGCACAAGCCCTGATCGAGTCGGTAAAGGGCAGGTGGCAGGCCTATGCGAACGACCTCGATGCGCCGCACGAGAGCGGAACGATCTTCACCGCGCTGCGCGACAAGCACATCCGCGTATCGTGGAAGCGCGAGGTGCGGCGCGAACTGCATCAGCTCTTCATCGGCCGCGAATACATACCGGTGCTCGAAGCCTGCGACCGCATCCACAAGGAAATATTAAAAAGCCGTGTGTTCGTGGCGCTGCACATGCATGCCGGCGACGGCAACGTGCACACCAACATCCCGGTCAATTCCGACGACTACGCCATGCTGCAGGCGGCCAACGCCGCGGTCGCACGGATCATGAAACTCGCCACCGATCTGGGCGGGGTGATTACGGGCGAGCACGGCATCGGGCTGACCAAGCTGGAGTTTCTCGACGACGCGACGATTGCGACTTTCGCCGAGTACAAGCAGAAGGTCGACCCCGCGCACCATTTCAACAAGGGCAAGCTGCTGCCCGGCGCGGATCTGCGCAATGCCTACACGCCGTCGTTCGGCCTGCTGGAAGCCGAGTCGATCATTCTCGAGGCCTCCGAAACCGGGGCCATCGCCGATTCGATCAAGGACTGCCTGCGCTGCGGCAAGTGCAAGCCGGTGTGCAACACCCACATTCCGCGCGCCAACCTGCTGTACTCGCCGCGCAACAAGATCCTCGCCACCTCGCTGCTGATCGAAGCGTTTCTGTATGAAGAGCAGACCCGCCGCGGCGTGTCGCTGAAGCACTTCGACGAGTTCAGCGATGTCGCCGACCATTGCACCATCTGCCACAAGTGCAAGAACCCCTGCCCGGTCGACATCGACTTCGGCGACGTCTCGATCGCCATGCGCAACCTGCTGCGCAAGCAGGGCAAGAAGAAATTCAACCCCGGCACCTGGGCATCGATGGCTTTCCTCAATGCAACCGATCCCGCCACCATCAAGGCGCTGAGGAAGCCGCTGATCGAATGGGGCTACGCCAGCCAGCGGATGGGCCACACGCTGTTCAAGCGCATGGGACTGATCCAGTCGCAGACGAAAAATCCGCCCGCCTCCCTGGGCAGACCCAAACTCGTCGCGCAGGTCATCCATCTGGTCAACAAGCCGATGCCGGGCGGGCTGCCGAAGAAAACCTCGCGCGCGCTGCTGGGGCTGGAAGATGCGTCGATTGTTCCAATACTCCGCAACCCGGCCAAGCTGTCCGACGATGCCGACGCGGTGTTCTACTTCCCCGGATGCGGCTCGGAACGGCTGTTCTCGCAGGTGGGACTTGCCACCCAGGCCATGCTGTTCGAACTCGGGGTGCAGACCGTGCTGCCGCCCGGCTACCTGTGCTGCGGTTATCCGCAGACCGCAGGCGGCCAGGCCGACAAGGGCGAGGCGATCACCGTACAGAATCGCGTGCTGTTCCACCGTGTCGCCAACACGCTGAACTATCTCGACATCAAGACCGTGATCGTGTCGTGCGGCACCTGCATGGACCAGTTGCTGAAATACGAATTCGAAAAAATCTTCCCCGGCTGCCGCCTGCTCGACATCCACGAATACCTGATGGAAAAAGGCGTCAAGCTCGACGGCGTCAGCGGCGAGAAATACCTCTACCACGACCCCTGCCACACGCCGATGAAAACCCACGCGCCGATGAAAGTCGCCAATGCGCTGCTGGGCGGCTCGCCCGAAAATAGCGTGGTGCAATTGTCCGACCGCTGCTGCGGCGAATCCGGCACGCTCGCCGTCACCCGCCCGGACATTTCCACCCAGATCCGCTTCCGCAAGGAAGAGGAAATCCGCGCCAACGTCGCCGCGCTGGGCGCGGGCAATCAGCCGGTCAAGCTCCTCACCAGCTGCCCGTCATGCCTGCAGGGGCTGGCGCGTTACAGCGACGACGCTGGAACCACGCCGGATTACATCGTGATCGAACTGGCGAAAAAACTGCTCGGGGAAAACTGGATGGCGAGCTACCTTGCCCGCGTCGGAAACGGCGGCATCGAGCGGGTTCTGCTGTGAGCTGTCTCCTGTGTGACGAACCCGGCGGCACGGTGTTGTGGCAGGACGAATTCTGCCGCGTCGTTCGTGCCGACGAACCGGATTACCCGGGCTTTCTGCGCGTTATTTTGAATGCCCACGTCAAGGAAATGACCGACCTGCCGGCCGCCGGTCAGCAGGCGCTGATGCAGGGGGTGTTGGCGGCCGAAGCGGCGCTTCGCGAGGTGATGGTGCCCGACAAAATCAACCTCGCCTCGCTCGGCAACGTGGTGCCGCACCTGCACTGGCATGTGATTCCGCGTTTCAAGGATGACCCGCATTTCCCCAATCCGGTGTGGGGCGCCAAGCAGCGCGGCACGCCGCATGCGGCGCCCGCCGATCTGGACGCGCAGCTTGCCGCCGCGCTCCACTCGCTGCTAGGAGTAGGCCGTGGTTCTAAAAACGCTGAAGCGTCAAGAACCACGCTCAGCCGGCGGCTTGCTCGCGTTCGGGAAACGGAATGATCTTGCCGCTTTCCGGCGCGCCGGGCTGCTGAACACGCTGGGCGGGGAACACGGCCGAGAAGGTGCTGCCCTTGCCGGGGATGGACTGGATCTCGAGCCGCGCGCCGTGGCGGGTGAGAACGTGCTTGACGATGGCGAGGCCGAGCCCGGTGCCGCCGGTTTCGCG
>DATMWS010000079.1:0-6126 GCA_035562135.1 Thiobacillus sp.
TTCCTGCGCGAGGACAGCGTCGTCATGGTCGCCACCCTCGCGTTCGGCATGGGCATCGACAAGCCCGACGTGCGCTTCGTCGCCCACCTCGATCTGCCGAAATCGGTCGAAGGCTACTACCAGGAAACCGGCCGCGCCGGGCGCGACGGCGAGCCGGCCGAAGCGTGGATGGCGTGGGGCCTGCAGGACGTCGTCACCCAGCGCCGCTTCATCGACGAGGGCGACGCCGAAGACGCGCACAAGCGCGTCGGCCACGCCAAGCTCGACGCCCTGGTCGGCCTGTGCGAAGCGGCAAGCTGCCGCCGCGTAGCCCTGCTGAGCTACTTCGGCGAAGCCAGCCAGGCCTGCGGCAACTGCGACGTCTGCCTCAACCCGCCCGTCCTGTGGGACGGCACCGAAGCCGCGCAGAAACTATTGAGCGCCGTCTACCGCACTGGCCAGCGCTTCGGCGCCGGCCACGTGCTCGACGTGCTGCTCGGCAAGACCACCGAGAAAACCGACAAATTCGGCCACAGCCAGTTGAGCGTGTTCGGCATTGGCGCCAGCCAGACCGACAGGGTCTGGCGCACCGTGCTGCGCCAACTGGTGGTGCGCGGCTTACTCGAAGTCGACCACACCGCCTACGGCGCGTTGAAGCTCACCCAGGCCGCCAAGCCGGTGCTGAAGGGCGAGGAAACCGTGATGCTGCGCGCAATCGAAGTGCGCCCTGCACGCAGCAAAAAGTCGCGCTTCGCCCCCAGTTCCAGCGAAGGCGTCCACAACGACGAAGACCCGCTGTTCCTCTCCCTGCGCGCCTGGCGCCGCGAAACCGCCAACGAAAAAGGCGTGCCCGCCTACGTCATCCTGCACGACGCCACCCTGCGCGAGATCGCCGCGCGCCGCCCCGCCACCCTGGCGGAACTGGGCGAGATATCGGGGCTGGGGACGAAGAAGCTGGAAGCCTACGGCGAGGCGGTGCTGGCGGTGGTGGCGGAGGGCTGAGCGCGCTGCGCCCCGCGTGTCGAACTGCTCGCGGATGGTGGGGTCTTTGGGCTTACTGGTCGAGCACCCAGTCGAGCGCGCTGCGGTTACGCTTGCCCGCGGAGTTGGACGTCGAGATCACAAGGCCGCGATGAATTCGTCTGGCGATAGGTCGGCTTGGCGCAGAACACCTGCAAGGGTTCCAAGCTTGACTTCGCTGTGCATTGGAACGACGCAGCCTTTGGAACCACGCCGCATGATGACGTGGCTGCCGGATTGGCGAATTTTCACAAACCCCAACTGTTCAAGTGCCTTGACTATCGTGGCTCCTGAAACGTGCGGCAGCTTAGGCATGTACGGGAACGCTGAACATGGTGACCAACGGATGCCCGGAAGCAGGTAGGGGAAACTCGGACAAATAGAGTGCCGTCGCCTCTGTCAGGTTGGCAATGGCCTCCTCGACCGTTTCACCTTGGGTGGTGGTGCCGGTTTCGGGATTGAGGGCAACGTATCCGCCTTCTTCGGCAGGGGTAAGAACAGCTGTCAGTTCCATGGTTGGGTCCCGGGAGAAGGAAAGTTTAATTGTCGCGCATTCCGGGAGTTGGTGCCCAACGAATGAATGTGGGCTTGATTCGGCGCCACCTCGGCGTCCGGGTGGAGCGTGGTTGTTGACGCTTAAGCGTCTTTACAACCACGGCCTGCCCCTTGCGGGTGGAAGACATAATTCATTTTTCGTAGCGCTGGCGGATACGCTCGAACACCGCCTCGCCAGGGACGGCTTCCACACGGCCGGCGCGCAATTCATCGAGCCGGCGCTGTGCCACTTCCATCCACGCGGAATCGATCGCACTTTCAGGTGCATTCAAGCTGCGCAGCAATGTATCCACCACGCGCGCCCGTTCTTCAACTGGCAATGAAGCCACCTCGTCGATCAACTCAGCTGTTTTCATCATCGATTCCCTTCATGCATGGTCGATCGAAGCTTACGCTTGGCAACTTCCGCAGGAAACCCGCCGCTTAAACGCCCTGTTTCAGGCTGGCTTCGATAAATACATCCAGATCGCCGTCCAGCACTTTCTGGATGGCGGAGACTTCGACGTTGGTGCGCAGGTCCTTGATGCGCGAGTTGTCGAGCACGTAACTGCGAATCTGCTGGCCCCAGCCGACGTCGGCCTTGCCGGCCTCGAGCTTGTCCTGCTCGACCTGGCGCTTGCGCAGTTCGGCTTCGTAGAGCCGGGATTTCAGCATCGACATCGCCTCGGCGCGGTTCTTGTGCTGGGAGCGGTCGTTCTGGCACTGCACCACGATGTTGGTGGGCAGGTGGGTGATGCGCACCGCCGAGTCGGTCTTGTTGATGTGCTGGCCGCCGGCGCCGGACGCGCGATAGGTGTCGACGCGCAGGTCGGCGGGGTTGATGTCCACCTCGATCGAATCGTCGACTTCCGGATAGACGAACACGCTGGCGAAGCTGGTGTGGCGCCCGCCCGAGGAGTCGAACGGCGACTTGCGCACTAGGCGGTGCACCCCGGTTTCGGTGCGCAGGAAGCCATAGGCGTAATCGCCTTCGATCTTGATGCTGGCCGATTTGATGCCGGCCACGTCGCCGCCGGACTCTTCCAGCAGTTCGGCCTTGAAGCCCTTGCGTTCGGCGTATTTCAGGTATTGCCGCAGCAGCATCGACGCCCAGTCGCAGGCTTCGGTGCCGCCGGCGCCGGCCTGGATGTCGAGGAAACAGTTGCTGGGGTCGGCCGGGTTGTTGAACATGCGGCGGAATTCCAGCGTCGAGACGCCTTTTTCAATGGCGGCAATGTCGGCCTGCACGGCGGCGAGGGTCTCGTCGTCGTTCTCCTCGCGCGCCATCTCGAACAGTTCGGCCGCATCCTTCAGGCCCGAGCTGACGCGGTCGAGCACCAGCACCACGTCTTCCAGCGCCTTGCGTTCGCGGCCCAGTTCCTGGGCGCGGGCAGCGTCGTTCCAGAAGTCCGGGGCTTCGGACAGGCGGATGACTTCCTCTAGACGGTCTTGCTTGACAGGGTAGTCAAAGAAACCCCCTGAGTTGGGTGGCACGCTCGCCCAGGTCGGCGAGTTTGGATTCGATCTGATTGAGGCTTTCGGCTTCCATGATTGATTCTGTGACTAGGCGGAAAAGCCATGAATTATAGCCCAGGCAGCGACCAGCCCCAGTCCCAGCGCGCCCATGCCCGCCACCGCGTGGCGCGCCATTTGCCAGCCGCCCACGGCAAACGTCAGCACTGATTTGAAGACCAGATTGGCCAGCACCCCGAGCGTGATGACGTTGACCGCCACCGCCACCGTCAGCTTGTCCAGATTGTGCAGCCGCAGGCTGGACAGCGTGATGGCGTCGACATCGGTCAGCCCTGACACCAGCGCCACCGCATACAGTCCGCGCGTGCCCAGCCAGTCGGACAACCAGGCCGCCGCCAGCAGCACCACCGCATACAGCAGGCCGAAGCCCAACGCCGTGCGCAGCTCGGTGGGGTTGCTCATCGCCAGCAGCGGCAACTCGCCCTGCGGCTGCAGCCGGTGCACCCCATAGGCGGCGCCGAGGCCGCCGGCGACCAGCCCGCCGAGCAACACCGGCAGCAGCTGCGACAGCACCGCCGGCGCCAGCACTGCGGTCAGCACGCCCAGTCGCACCAGCACTATCAGGTTGGCCAGCACGATGACGATCACCGCGACCGGCATCATCTCGCTGCTGGCGCGGGCATGGCGGCTGAATGCCAGCGTTGTTGCGGTGGACGACACCAGCCCACCCAGCAGGCCCAGCATCACTGCGCCGCGTTGCTGTCCGACCAGCCGCAGCGCGGCATAGCCCGCCAGTCCCACACCCACGATCAGCACCACCATCCACCAGATCTGGTGCGGATTGAGCGCGCCGTAGGGGCCGTAATCCCGGTTCGGCAGCAGCGGCAGAATAATCAGCGCCAGCACCGCAAACTGCAGTACCGACAGCAGGTCGCGGCGCGAGAGATGCTGGCTCAGGCCGCGCAGCTCCGGTTTGAAATAAAGCAGCATGGTCGCTGCAACGCCCAGCATCACCGCCAGCTGAATTTCGTCGCGCCACACCAGCACGCCCAGCCCGTAGCACAGCATCAGCGCTGCCACCGTCGTCGTTCCCGGATCGCCGTCCGGTTGCGGCGAACGCAGATAGGCCGCAATCATCATCACGCCGACCAGCAACAGGCCCACCGCGATCAGCCACAGCTCGCCGAATTCCGTTGCCAGATGCGCCGTCAGCACCCCGAACAGCGCCGTCAGTGCAAACGTGCGCAGCCCCGCCTTCGCCGCCGGGTTGCGCTCGCGCTCCAGCCCCATCAGCAGGCCGATTGCCAGTGCCACCACATAGCGTGGCAGTGAGGCCAATTCGGCGGGCAACCAGGTGATCAGTTCATTCATCTCGATTTATTTTTCTGGAGGTTTTGGGGAATTGTGCCGCCAGTTTGCGCTGAAAGCGTGTTTGCGTTCAATCCATACACAATCGCTGCCGGCCAGGTATCGAGCCCCATCCCGCATGCTGTTGCCCCCTGGTATTTGGACTAGCGGCCTTCTGGCTCTGCGGGTTTTTATTGGAAGAAAATTCTCCAGATGCAAAAAGACCCGCAAAGCCTTGCAGCCTGCGGGTCTTGCTTGAATCATCAAACGTAAGACGAACCCCCGGTCCCCAGGGCCGCTCCCGAACGTAACTTCCGTCCGTGGCCCTGGGGCAGCTTGGCTTACTTGACCCGCATGTCGTTCTTGACGGAGGCCACACCCTTGACGCTGCGTGCCAGTTCGACCGCCTTGTTGATGTCGGCCTGGGAATTGACGAAGCCGCTCATTTGGACCACGCCCTTGAAGGTCTCGACGTTGATCTCGGACGATTTCAGGGTCGATTCGTTGAAAATCGCTGCCTTCACTTTGGTGGTGATGACGGCGTCGTCGACATACTCGCCGGTCCCCTCCTGCTTCGAAGTGGACGCACAGCCCACGACGGACACCAGCGTAACGGCCAGGAAAAGTGCGGAAAGAGATTTGCTGAGTTGTTTCATGGTTGATTCTCCAGATGTAAGTAAAAAAAGAGCTTCTTGACTTCAGCTTACCAACAACAAAATGCGACCTAAATCGGGTTGCCCGGCTTTTACTGGCCTGACAAGCGCCGCGTGAGGCTGCGAGCAGCAGGACGCTCCCCATCACTGCAACCAGCACGCTGTGCCGAAACCCTGATGACAATATAGACAAATATGCAGATGTGGTCAGTACGGTGGCGCACATAGTGCAGTTGGGGGGCTTTGCGGTGTTCGCAAGGCTTGGACACGCGCTGTATGGCACAGGCGGCGGCGTGATCCCACGACGCGACCGGATATCGAATGCGTTCTTCCGTTCAGCCCGGCCATCGCCGAGGACGCGTCATTGCCGGTAACGAGCACTGCCAAACGTCAACTTTTCAGATCACCGGCTGATGCGGAGGCGTTCACTGATTGCCTGGATCCGCAAACAAGGATACGCCGTCAACTGACAACTCGCGGGTGTACCTGGAGGCGGTAATCGTCGAACCGGACCGTGTGTGGCGCCGGCTATGTACGTCACCGTACAGACGGTCTCATATTTGCGCCCTATTGTTAGCGACTAGAAGAATGTGCGACGCCAACTAAACGCAGGGGACAAACAAAGTGGCACCCATTTTTTTTGACTACCATGATTGCTATTTCAATCGCGCTAAATAGTCATTGAGCCATTGCAACGATTGTGTTCGATGTTCGATGTTTAACTCTATGGATGAAAAAATGATGAAAAACACTTACCTCAAATTGAATCAAATGACGCACAGGATCGGCATGGCCGTTGCTGCTGTCATATTTATGGCGGGTTGCGCAAGCACTTCGGCGCCGACAGAACAGATGGCCGTTTCCAGGGCTACAGTAAGCAATGCAATGAGCGCCGGGGGCAACGAATTTGCACCTCTACAGTTCAAGTCTGCGTTGGAGAAGATGGATGCTGCCGAGCGGGCAATGGCAGAAAAAAATTAGGTTCTTCCTCAATTTCACTGTGAATTTTCCCACGATGCCTGAGAATTCTGTTTCTTAAATTCGCTGCTGTCATCATGAAAGACACCGTCCTGTACGAACATCTTCTTGGACTGAAATCGCCCTGGTCGGTGAAGTCGGT
>DATMWS010000080.1:0-6847 GCA_035562135.1 Thiobacillus sp.
TGCGGGTGTTGGTTTCCAGCGCCGTACGCAATTCGGCGAGCGTCACCCCGCGCGCGGTCAGCGCGCCGGGATCGGGGTTGACGGCAAAGGTGGCGACGCGGCCGCCGAGCGAGTTGACGTCGGCCACACCGGGAATCGCCCTCAATTGCGGGCGCACCGTCCAGTCGAGCAGGATGCGTTTTTCCGCCAGACTTAGCGGCCCCTCGATGGTGAACATGAACAGCTCGGACAAGGGCGTCGAAATCGGCGCCAGGCCGCCCGACACGTTGTCCGGCAGATCGCCCTTGACGTTGGCAAAGCGCTCGGCCACCTGCTGGCGCGCCCAGTAGATGTCGGTGCCTTCGGCAAAATCGACAGTGATGTCGACCAGCGCGTTCTTCGACAGGCTGCGCAGGATGGTCTGGTGCGGAATGCCCAGCAGCTCGGTTTCAACCGGCTGGGTGATGCGTGCTTCCACCTCCTCCGGCGTCATGCCCGGTGCCTTCAGGATCAGCTTGACCTGGGTGGTCGAGACATCGGGGAAAGCGTCGATGGGAATCTGCTGGTACGCGCGCACGCCCAGCCCGGCCAATACCAGCGCGAGCACCAGCATGAGCCAGCGTCGCGCCAGCGCGAATTCGATCAGGATATTCAACATGAATTATTCCCCCAACCATTGCGCTTTGAGCGCCGCCACGCCTTTGGCGGCGACACGGCTGCCGCGGGCCAGGCCGGTGACTTCGGCCTGGCTGGCATTCTGGCGAACCAGCTGCACCGGTGTGGGCGTAAAGCCCTGCGCGGTTTCGACGAAGACATAGGGCACATTGGCTTTCCACACCAGCGCGGCGGCGGGCACGGCCAGACCCTGCACCGACTGCGCACCCGCAATGGCGACCTGCACCGACTGGCCGGGACGCAACAGCTTTTGCGGGTCAACCAGGCTGGCGCGCGCCAGCACGCTTTGCGACGCATTGAGCTGCGGCAGCAGGGCGGTGACGCGGCCGCTGGCCGGGCTGTCCGCCACCGTCACCGCTTGCCCGACCGCAACCTGGCGCGCCTGCGCCGTCGACAGCGGGATCTCCAGCGCCAGTTTCGACAGATCAGCCACCTTGACCAGTGCCATGCCGGCATCCACCCGTTCGCCCGGTTCGGCGACACTTTCCGTCACCACCCCGGCGATCGGCGCGGTCAGCGTGATCGCACTGCCTGACACCTTGCCCGCACCCAACATCGCCAGCGTGGTCTGTGCCGCCGTCAGGCTGGCGCGCGCCGATTGCGACTCGGATTGCGTCGCGCGCAGGCGCGATTCGGCGATCAGACCTTCGCTGAACAGTTTCTCGTCGCGCGCGGCGTTGCCGGCGGCGAGCTGCGATTTCAGCCGCGCCTGCGTCAAGGCATTCTGCGCATCGGCCAGGCCGGGCATCGACAGGGTGACCAGCGGTGCGCCGCGTTTGACCGTGTCACCCGCCTGCACATGAAGTTGTGTAACCAGCCCCGCACCGGCTGCGGCGACGACGCGCACGCTGGCGGGCGGCAGCGTCACCCGTGCCGGATAGGTGAGCGCCGGGCTGGCGGTTTGCGCAGCGGCCGCCACGGTGACGATGCCGAGATTCTTCTTCTGGGCGGCGGTTAAGGGCAGGACGTCAGCCGCGAAAGCGGGGGCGGCTGCGAACAGCGCCAGGACGAGGATGCGAGTGACAAAAGAAGCAGTGGCCATGCTTGATCTCCATGAGCAAAAAACGTGCAGGTCGCGCAACGACAGACGCGCCGAGATGGACGATCAGGCGGAGGGCGGGGCTAAAGCGAGGGGAAGCAGGTGATCGGGCAGCGCAAGGGGAAGCAACGACGGCAAGCCTGCGCCGGGGCGTTCCACCTCGTCGGCGCGCGGCAACTTCAAGGCCACGGCAAGCGACGCATCTGCTCCGGCCGCGCCCAGTGTGCTGTTGTGCAACGGCATGCCTTGCGCCACCGCGACCTCTGCGCCATGTTCGTCCGCCGCAATCACATGCCAGGCGTCATCGCTGTGCGCACCCTGATGCACGTGCGACAAATTTGCATGGTCCAGCTGCACCGCGCCCGCATGGGCGTGGATGAACGGGTTCATCACCTGCAGGGCAATGACAAACCAGAGCGTCAACAAGCGGAGAAGTCGGTGCGGCACAGTCGGGTAAGAAGGCTTTGAAAAGTTAAAGGATGCACCACTACAGATTACAAAATACCTACCCGGGCTGACCAAACCTATCCAGCCCGACGCGCATCCTGCCAGTCGATTCTTAAGCCTGCCTTAAGTTGCGGAGGCAACCACCCAACTGACTGGCGGGGAATGAGCCTTTATATTTCTCTAATTTAGCGAACATCGACAGGCTGACATCGACCCTGAACAGCCAATCAAACTGACACCTGCGAAGGTCAGGAACGAGACAAGGAACAGGCATTCTGGACATAAGCCAAGGTGTTTGCGTATTCTGAGGCTATGTCCGCCTCTTCATACATGAATAGACGGACCCGTGGGTCCGTTGAATAACTGTTATGCGTGGAGCTGTGTTGTGAGCGCATCTCCACCGTAGTACATGAAGGGAGCTTGAAATGGTACAAAAAAAGTCCAAGGACGTTTCAGATTCTCACCAAACTCCCAACCCTCGTGGTGAGTTCTTTACCCTGGCTGGGGTAGCGGCTGCCGCCACCGGAACGATCGGCGTCGGTGAGAAAATATACAGGGCAGTCACTTCTCCCGACCCATTTGTCCTTCAGATACTCTGCAGCACCGTAAACAGCAACTTTCATTGGATCGAGTTTCAGGCGCTTAATCAAACGATCCATGGCATTTATTTGGAGGGCATCTCTCTATCCCAACCACAAAGTAAGATTACACGAATAAGCCTGAAGGAACGGGTGTCCTCTTCTAGTATTGGTATGCCAACTACTGAATGGGTCGTAAAGGATCCAGATGTTGCTTTTCCAAGGCTAATAGCACCGGGAGCCAGTTTTGATTTCGCGATCGAGTTTCCTTTGATAAACAGCGCAAATAAGCCGTTCGGGTTGATCTCCCTTCGATACTCGCCGCTAAATGAAAAAGCTGAGTCAGAGCGCAAGGACGTATTTCGAATTCGATGGCTATGATCACGCATAACACGACAGTCAACCGGACGCCCAACAGCTACGCTGGTGGGTTCCCACCGCTGCGCTCCGGCGCCGGTTACTTTTAACGTTAAGCGCGAGGAGAATACGTGGCCACTGGCGTCTTAGTATTTGAGGGCATGAAAATCGGCGTTTTGCCTGGGGATATGACCATTGAAGTCAATGAGGACGGCGCCGTTACTTCAAAGCTCATCCTGTCCACGGCCTACAACATTCTCCCGATCTGGATTCGCATTGCGAACGACGAATTATTGCAAGCCAGGCAAGCATCTACCGCTCTCAAAGCTCAGTGGGGAACCAACGACCAAATCAATCGAGAACTCCTCGTGGCTGAACTCGAGCCGTCTCTGCAGGTATTTGTGGCCTGCGGCATCTCGCTCGACGCGCTATACGATCAACTCCGCCCATTCGCTAAGCTAACCGAAGCTGATCTACAAAAGTGGAAGGACAACAGAACGGGGCGAGATAAACAAATCGTCGAAGTGGTCAGACGCGTCTACAAACTCGATGCGCTGCTTACCTCACAATTTAAGCTGCACATTTCTGAAATCATTAAGTATCGAGACATGGCTGTTCACCCGTCTCTCGAACTGAAACAGACCTGCACCCGGCCCGACGTTCCCGTTGGGGTCGATTGGAAATTCTCCGCCTATCGCTGCTCCAATGCTGAAACGTGCTTCAAAGCGACAATGCAAATGTTGATTCATCTGTACGAGCGCGAATGCGATGTTGCTAACGTAGTTGATCAAATGGAGCATGTGTTCAAGGCGCTCGAGGAACTAAAGGTGATCACGCGAAATGCCGTTGCGTAGTTGGCCCCTGCGCCTCGCGCGTGCTCGATGCCGTACCTTCGGCGCGCGAAGCCAGGTATCGAAATCGGCCGCAATCGCGCCTAACCCGCGCATGAACCGGACGCGCTCCGGCGGGTTTCGCCCGCCTTCGCACGCCGGCTATGCGCCACGCTAGACGTCACAGCACCACCTCTACGTGTACACTGTCAGAATCCCTTTGCTGGCACCACCAGCCACCCGCATTTCGCAAGAAGAGGCTTCACTGCCAAGGGATGGGATCACGTACACCCTGAAGTGGGACGGGTACTATCACGTCCTAACGGCGACAGGTCATCCGTCTGAAGATCAAGCTTTACAATTTGTTGACCGTGCCAAGGCAGCGGTGGCTTGGCTACTGCTGCAACGCGGGATCGCTGCAGAGGTGGATTTCACGCCGCAGCCCATTCAGTACTACCCCAATCCTGACGAGGTCGGAAGGAACATTGCGCGCTCGTTTGGTGGTGCGTTTGCTGGACCTGTCGACACAATCATTCAGGGTTGCCAGACCGCCTTGTACCCAAGCGAAAAGCGGGTGCGAGTTGAAACCGTGTTTCCCGCGGGTGTCTACACGACGATCCCCATAGCTTCCGCATTGTCACTCTTGGTCGAAGGTGCCTCCTTCGCATGTAGCGCCGCGGTGGCGACCGATGAGAAACTCAATGTCGCACTTGCACTGTACGGCGCGTTCTTCACTGAGCAGTCGCCAAAGGCGCGCTTTCTCACCCTGATCATGGCACTGGAGGCGCTAGCCACAGCTACTTCAAAGTCACGGCTCGCGCTAGAACTGCTGGCGAAGTGGCTCGCAGAGATTGACGAGTTGAGCCGGAACGAATCGCTCTCCGCGGAAGATCTCGCTTCACTTGAGGCCCTACAGCGGGAGTTGCTGTTCAGGCAGGAAGACTCCGTTCGCTCTCAGATCCGCAAGCTCGTCCGAACGACGCTTGCACATGCAGAAGATGCCGATGCAGCCGCGCGCGATGCTGTGCGGCTCTACGACCTGCGCAGTACGCTCGTTCACGAAGGAACGCTTGATCATCAAGTCCTTTCCGAAGGTACATCTGCGGCGCGTACGTTGGTTCACAGAACTCTCACGGCACGCTTCAAGGCGCTTGTGGGAGAGAACACCGAGTGACGTCTAACCCTCCGCTCAGCTCAAACATTGAAGGTCTATTAGCAGCAGACAACCGGACCTTCTCTGAGACATGCCCGACCGTCTCTTCCTGGCCGGACCCGGCCTGTCTATGCTCCATTAAGTCGCGGGGGCGATCATTCCGGCTGCCTGACGGGGAATGAATCCCCCTCTTAAGATTTCCCTAAGCTGGCGCGCATACAGTCACTGACATTCCGTTACAGGAGACTGTCATGCCGCATCCCTCCACTCATCCGCATCGCGTGTTCGATCCCTTGCTGCGGCTGCTGCACTGGGTCATTGCCCTGGCGATTGTGGCGCTCATCGTCACCAGCCAGCTGGCCGACTGGTTTGAACACGGACCCTATGAAAAGACGCAGTGGAATCTGCATATCCTCACCGGCTATGTTCTGACGGCGGGCTTGCTGACGCGCCTGCTGTGGGGCGTGGTGGGGCCCATCAGCGCACGCTGGCGCGATCTGTGGCATCCCGCTGTGTGGAAAGATAGCCTCAAGAATCTGCGCCTGCCGAGCGCCCATCGTGCGGGACACGACCCCATCGCCAGCTTGGCTTATCTGTTTGCCTACGGCGTGATGGCGCTGATGGTCGTCACCGGGCTGGGGCTCGCCGCCAGCGAATTTCAGACCGGCCCGCTGGCCGGCTGGCTGGGCAACATGCCGTGGCTGGAAGACGTGCTGGGCGAGCCGCACGAGGTCGGATTCGCCTTGATGCTCGGCTTTATCGGCCTGCACATGGCAGCGCTGGTGTTCCACCAGCTGCGCGGCGAACGGGTGGCGCAGAGCATGCTCACCGGCAAGCAATATCTCGATGCAGAAAGCGGGGTGCAACATGATTAAGCACGTGTTCCACAGCAGCCTGGCGATGCTGGGCATGGTCTCGGCCGTCGCCTGGGCCGCCGAGACCCCGGCCAGCCTGATGGCGCACTATGCGGCGACGGCAAACGTCCCGGTGTCGGCCCTGTCCGCCCCGCGCGGCGCGGCGCTGTACCGCACCGAGCATCCCGGGCGCAATGCCCAGGCGGTGAGTTGCGCCGGGTGTCACACCGCCGACCCGAAACAGGCCGGACGCACCCGCGTCGGCAAACGCATCGAGCCGCTGGCGCCGGCGGCCAATCCCGAGCGCTTCACCGATGCAGCCAAGGTCGAGAAATGGTTTCGGCGCAACTGCATGGACGTGCTGCAGCGCGAATGCAGCGCGCAGGAAAAGGGCGATTTCATCGCCTGGCTGAGCCAGATCAAATAAGGAGCGAGACATGAACTATCTATTGCGTGGAATCGGCGTGCTGGCGACGGTCGGCACAATCAGCATGCTGGCGTTTTCGCTGCCGTCGGGCGGCGAGGCGCGCGGTGATGGCGGCGGCGACGCCCTGCCGCGGCTGACGCACAAAAACTGGCAACAGGAATGCGCGAGCTGCCATCTCGCCTACGCACCGTCGATGCTGCCGAAGGCTTCCTGGCGGCGCGTGATGGGCGGCCTCGATAACCACTTCGGCGAGAACGCCAGCCTTGATCCGGCAACCCAGGCTGATATCCTGAAATTTCTGGAGGCCAACGCGGCCGATGCCGGCCCAAGTCAGATGGGACGCAGGGTGATGCAGGGCATGGGAGCGAAGGATGCCCCCATGCGCATCACCGAAACCCGCTGGTTCGTGCATGAGCACGACGAGGTGCCGCGCGCGACGTGGTCGCGCAAATCGGTGGGCTCCGCTGCCAATTGCGCGGCCTGCCACCGCCAAGCGGAGCAGGGCAAC
>DATMWS010000081.1:0-11359 GCA_035562135.1 Thiobacillus sp.
GCACAATAGCGCCTCACCCCTGAACCGCCATGTGCCCCCAAGACCTTTTCCAGAGCGACACCCCCGAGCCCGCGCGCGACGACCCCAACGCGCCGCTGGCCGAGCGCCTGCGACCGCATACCCTGGCCGACGTCGTCGGGCAAACCCACTTGCTCGGCCCCGGCAAGCCGCTGCGGCTCGCCTTCGATTCCGGCAAGCTGCATTCGATGATCCTGTGGGGGCCGCCCGGCGTGGGCAAGACCACGCTAGCGCGGCTCACTGCGCAGGCTTTCGGCGCCGACTTCATCGCCATTTCCGCCGTGCTGAGTGGCGTCAAGGACATCCGCGAAGCGGTCGAGCGCGCGCGCATGAACCAGACCATCGGCCGCGCCACCATTTTGTTCGTCGACGAAGTCCACCGCTTCAACAAGGCGCAGCAGGATGCGTTTTTGCCGCATGTCGAATCCGGGCTGTTCACCTTCATCGGCGCCACCACCGAAAACCCCTCGTTCGAAGTCGTCGGCGCGCTGCTGTCGCGCGCCCAGGTCTACGTGCTGAAATCGCTGACGCCTGAGGAACTTGGCCAGTTGATGCAGCGCGCGCTAAAGGAACTGCCCGACCTGAAGCTGGGCGAGGGCGTCGACAAACTGCTGGCCGCCTACGCCGACGGCGACGCCCGCAAGCTCCTCAACCTGCTGGAACAGCTCGATGTCGCCGCGCGCACCGAGCAGGTCAAGGAAGTCGACGCCGCTTTCGCCGGCAACGCCCTGGCGCAATCGCTGCGCCGTTTCGACAAAGGCGGCGAAGCCTTCTACGACCAGATTTCCGCGCTGCACAAAAGCGTGCGCGGCAGCGACCCCGACGCCTCGCTGTACTGGCTGGTGCGCATGCTAGACGGCGGCGCCGACCCGCGCTACCTCGGCCGCCGCCTCATCCGCATGGCTTCTGAGGACATCGGCCTGGCCGACCCGCGCGCGCTGCGGCTGGCGCTCGACGCCGTCGAAACCTACGAACGCCTCGGCAGCCCCGAAGGCGAGCTTGCGCTCGCCGAAGCCTGTCTGTATCTCGCCTGCGCGCCCAAGAGCAACGCCGCCTACGTCGCCTACAACGCCGCCCGCGCGTTCGTCCAGACCAACCCTTCCAACGACGTCCCCATCCACCTGCGCAACGCCCCCACCAAGCTGATGAAGGAATTGGGCTACGGCCGCGCCTACCGCTACGCCCACGACGAGCCCGAAGCCTACGCCGCCGGCGAACGCTACTTCCCCGACGACCTGCAGGAACAAAACTGGTACCAGCCCACCCCGCGCGGACTCGAAGGCAAGATCGCCGAGAAGCTGGCGCATCTGCGCAAGCTGGATGAGGAAGCTGGGGAGGGTTGAGCGCTTTCAGGTTTCAGGAATGTATGTCGCGAGTCGGCCAGGAGGAGTCAGTGGCCGTCTGCATAAAAATGCATTACTGGGGGACCGGTTGGCATCAGGACCTGGACGGTCATGGGTTGGCGAGTACGGCAAGACCTCGGACGAGGTCGCCGTTAGTCAGTCAGACAGACAGTAGAGATATTGAAATGCAAAGCTGCCTTTGCTGACCAAGGTAATTGGATGCTTTAAAGGAAAAATTCCGATTTCAAGATTATCCTTTGTCGCCAGTGAGCATACTATCTAGTGAAGCCGAGCATTAGGGAGTAATCATCAGCTAAGGCGGACCGTCCTGGAGGCACATGTGCTCAAAGCTTCGTTGTCTGAGCGTCTTTCTCTGGGCCACCTCTCCGGGCCAGTCTATTCCAACCCGGTTTCGTACTTGTGCATCGACGTTCCGCCGTAGTTTGCGCGCACACCGCCGAGATCGCCATTGATGCGGCGTTGCATGGCAAAACCGGCTACAGGGAGGCCGGGGTATATGTGGCCCTCCAGGCTGGTGAGAAAGGGGAAGCTTAAATCTGGTGAGTCTAGCGTAACGTTGATGGTACCGGAGGTGGTGTAAGCAGGTAACACTCCACTATAAAGGATCGCGTTGGCCGAATCCAGAACATTGCCAAATGAAATTACACTGGTCTGCCAGCAAAGAAATAGTGTGTCTGCCGGGCGCATAAAAACCGTATCGAAGTTTGGCGTACCGGCGCGACTAAAGCGAAGCGACCAAAGTTGTTCACAAGCGCCCTTGCTCATCCCTTCGGCGAGCAAGGTGCCATTCACATCGTCAAGGTCGTCGAACTTGACCCGGAACGGGGCGCGGGTCGTTTGACCGGCGTCGCTTTCGCGCACCACATAAAAAGACTTGGTAGGAAAGCTCACGATCACGTCCGAGGAAACAGGGGCGGTGGCTGTCGGCGGACCCACATACTCATTTATTATTTTCTTGTGCGTCAGCACCGCGCTCACGGCGTCGATGCCCGTACTCCAAGTGCTCTGGCGCGATATTCCGTTGGCGAGGACCAAGCTCGTGGGATCGGCGTCGCCCAGGTTGGGATGCGCATCCCCCGGCCCAGTATGGCGCTTGGCGGCAAAGAGGCGACCCAGCGCGACCGGGTCGTAGGAATACTCGGTTCCCTGGGGCACATTAATAATCAAGGCATGGCCGAGCAACATGTACGACGGCTCCGTCGACGGAGCCGTCAACTCCGCACCGCCGGAACTTAGAAAGGCGCCGCCCGCATTCCAGGCGGCGGCCACCGCGGCGCAGTCCTGGAGGCTACCAGGCGTTATTGCGTCCACGAGGCTCACACCAGAATTCAAAAGAAAACCGGCGTCGATTTCGCCCATCTCGATCACCTCGAAATGGCCTTCCTTTGCCCGGTCTAGACTGCTGCCTGCCCGGTCGTAACCCGCGTAGTTGGCATTGGTAAAGGCGATTTCAGTGGCAGCCGGATAGACGCTGCTCGGCCCGAAACGCGGCACGGTGCAGGCCGGGTCGAACGTTCGCAGTACCGGTCTGCCGGTCGCATCGCGGGTGACTGCGGCAGTCCAGGTTTTGCCTCTTGCCAGATAGAGGTTGAATTCAAGGACGGAGCGGCCATTGCGGCCCTCGAAGAAGCGGACTTTGACCGCCTTACGAGGAGCTGAAGAACCACCATAAGAAATTGGACTTACAATTGAAAACAGCGTGTCATTGTTCCCCTGGGCAGTGTAATAGGGGTAGATCAAGGCCTGTCCCCTACCGTCTGGCGAGACGTAAACTGCATGAGCGTTTGGCAGGCAGGCCAGTGCGGCGAGTCCGGCAATGAAGGCGTGTAACTTCATGGTGTGCTCCTTGAAAGTGGTTGGTCGGGTACGGTTGGCTGAACCTTACTGGATAGCCGGAACAATGCCGGTGACGTTAGGGTACACATAGCCCAGCCAGTCGCTGCCCGAGCTCTCGGTATAGCCTTGGCTCGTCATGGCGCTGAGTGCCGTTTCGGGAAAAATAGCGTGGTCGTCGCGCACGGGGTTGTATTTCCGCATCAGCCGCACCGTGCCCGCGGGTTGTGGCAGTGTCTTGGGATAGAGATAGCCCTCAATGCCGTCGAGCTTGTAACCCCAACTCTGGAAGCTTGCCACCCCACTCGGGTCCGCGGTGTAGGCCGTATCTACATGCTGGGGGTTGCTACTGCAGATCGCCGGCGGATAGGGCGTGTAATCGCCACACTTCCAGCTTAGCCGGTAGAGCGGTACCAAGGGCACCGAGGTGCTCTTGGGATTCTCGGGGGTGGTGAACAACCACACCTCCGCCAATGGATAGGCAAAAGGATACCCCCCCGGAAAACTGAAGTAGTTGTTAATGCCTGCCCCCGTTGCGGGGACGTAGCGGCTGGATTCTGAGGGGATAAACACCGGTTGCAAGGTGCCCCAGCTTGCCGCGGCCGCCATCTGCGGCACCGTGGTATAGAAATAATCCCGGCGCTCGGCGCTGTACATCGAGAACAAGGGCGTGAGCCGGTTGGGGGTTTGCGCGATGGCTTGATCCACCGCGATGCGGGCGTTAGGCAGGCCAGCGCCTAATTGACTCGTTTGAGCAGCGTAGTGGCTGCCGCTGGAACGGATGAGGTTTTTGATGCTATCTCGGGACAGCTGGGGATTGACCGAGCGCACGATACCCGCCAAAGCGGAGATATGGGGGGCCGCCATGGAGGTGCCGGTGCAACTGCCGTAGCCGTCGCCAGTGGTTCCGGATTCGTCTGTGGGTAAGGTGTCCGCGCACCTAAACGCAGGGTGCGTTGTAATGTATTCCATGCCCACTGGCACCGTCGAAACGATGGCTTTTGCCGGGGCGACGACACCGGACAAGCCCGCGTGGCTCGATCCGTATCCAGTGTCACTTGAATCGTCCCAGCTATTGTAAAACCATCGCACCCAGGAAGCTGGGGTGGACGGATTCGTATTCTGCACGCCACCTACCGATAAAACCGAGGGGTGCCTGGCCGGAAAATCCGGGATAATTTTGTTATGGTTTCCTGCGGCTGCAACCAGCAGCACATCCTTTTGATCGGCATAGTCAATGGCTGAGCAGTAAGGCTCATAGCCGCTCGAAAGGCAACTTGCATCCGGGTCGTTCGTACCGAAACTCATATTGACGACCTGAAATCCGCGGTCAACCAGACGGGCAATAGACCACGCAGCACTCGTAGCTAATATTGTAGGATAACCAAACTCATTAACATCATTCATACGCGCCATGGCCACGCTGCAAGTTGGGCAACCTCCCGCTACGCCAGCGCCATTGTTGGCCGTTGCACCGATGATGCCCAGCACATGGGTGCCATGATATTCCCTATTCGGGACATATTGACCTGTCAGGACGAACGAGAACTGGGTGCGGTAGTTTGCCGCCAGGTCACTCGGCGGCGCATTGTTCAGAAGCCCGGAATCGACCGCAGCGACATACCCGTGCCCTGTGCTGCGATCCCATGCCAGCGGGAAATTCATCGCGCGCATGCCTCATTGGTAGCGGCCGGCGCCTTGCGTGTTGATTGGAAAATAGGGGTCGTTGGGCGCCCATGAATAATACAGGCGCTGGTCCACTCCCGCGAGCAGCACGCCCTTCAACTGATTGAGTTGTTTGGCCGCCGCCAAGGCTGCGCCGACTGTCGGGTAACTCAGGATGATGTAGCGGTCCAGCCTGACTCGGGAATCGTTCTCGCCCCGGAGGACACGGGCCTCGGCGTCCAGCCTGTCGCCGGGCCGAATGAGGTAGCGTGCCTTGTCGGGCCTGGCGAAGAAGGCATCCGTCATGGCACTCCGGGCGTTGATCGCTTCCAGAACGGCCTCTTCTGCCTCCATTGGCTTACCCACCACTGCCTTGCCGGGCAGCAGGGTGTCGAAGATGGTGTCGTTGAAGTCGAGCATGACAAAGACACGGTTGCTGTTACCCGCCTTATCGAACAGCGGCGGCGACTCGAATTCTTCCGGCTTGGGAGGCAGCTCGAGGGGCAACCCGACTGGACGAGAAAAAACGCCGCCAACGAAGGGGCCTTCGTCATTGGGTGTTGTCTCGGTATTAACGGCTAAGCTGGACTGGGAAAGGCCAATAGTCAGGATGACGGCAAGGCAGGGCAGAACTCTCATCGTGATTCTCCAGAGTGGGTTCACTAACAACAACTACAAGGTGATTTCTACTGGCGGCTTTGGACTCAGTCAGCAGACTCGATGAGCGACCCGCGCATTTTCCACGAAGTGGTTTTTAGGTTTTTTCAGTGTGCGACACATGCCCCCTGTCTTTTTCTGGTCCCGGAGTTTTACGCCTGGGAGTTTTGGGGAATATGACTTGCTACTTTGGGGCTTGTCTATACAACTTTAGTTGTAGATGGCATAAGCCATTGAATCTTTACATCATTCAGCTTGAAACCATGGCCGAGTCGCCCGTTTTAAGGGCCTTTGTCAGTCAGTCTCCTCCGGGGTGTTCATGAAGGGGGCCGCCTTCCGCCTCCACCGCCCAGTTCAAAAGTATTCCTGTAAGCGATGATTACCCGCCGTGCGTCTCTAATGGCCGAACAGTGGACGCTCACGGCGCTCACCTTGACTGCCTGCTTAGGGTTGCGGATTCAACCATTAGTCGATAGCCTGAATAGGCCATGATTAAACGGCTTTAATCCTTCAATCCCCACGCAATGCGGCCTTGAACTCGCGGCGTCGCCGGTGCAGGGTGGGCTCGGTGTAGCCGTTGGGCACACGCCGGCCGTGGAAGATCATGTCCTGCGCCGCCTGGAAGGCGAGGCTGATGAAGTGCGGCGCCATGTTGATGTAGTTGGGGTCGCCCGCATTCTGCCGGTCCACCAGCCTGGCCATGCGCTTGAGCGTTTCCATCACCTGGGTTTCACTGACCACGCCATGATGCAGCCAGTTGGCGATGTGCTGGCTTGCGATGCGCAGCGTGGCGCGGTCTTCCATCAGGCCGACGTTGTCGAGGTCCGGCACCTTGGACGCGCCCATGCCCTGGTCGATCCAGCGCACGACATAGCCGAGCAGGCCCTGGATGTTGTTGTCCAGTTCGCTCTGGATGTCCTGCGGCGACCAGTCGGGGGATGCGACGACGGGAATGGACAGCAGGTCGTCGAGCGAGGCGCGCGCGCGCGACCGCAAGGCCTGCTGGCGCGCGAACACGTCGACGCGGTGGTAATGGATGGCGTGCAGCGTGGCGGCGGTGGGCGAGGGCACCCAGGCGCAGCTGGCGCCGGCCTCGGGGTGCGCCTGCTTGCTCGCCATCATGGCGGCCATGCGGTCGGGCATGGTCCACATGCCCTTGCCGATCTGCGCCCGGCCCGACAGGCCGCAGGCCAGCCCGATGTCGACGTTCCAGTCCTCGTAGGCCTGGAGCCAGGCGGCGGATTTCATGTCGCCCTTGCGCAGCACCGGCCCGGCCTCCATCGAGGTGTGGATCTCGTCGCCGGTGCGGTCGAGAAAGCCGGTGTTGATGAAAATCAGCCGCTCGCGTGCCGCACGGATGCAGGCCTTGAGGTTGAGCGTGGTGCGCCGCTCCTCGTCCATGATGCCGAGCTTGAGCGTATTGCGCGGCAGGCCCAGCACGTCCTCGATGCGCGCGAACAGGTCCACGGTGAAGGCCACTTCGTCGGGACCGTGCTGCTTGGGTTTGACGATGTAGACACTGCCCGTGCGGCTGTTGCGCAGCGTGCTGCTGCTTTTCAGATCGTGCAGCGCGCAGAAGCTGGTGATGAGGCCGTCGAGCAGGCCCTCGAACACCTCGTTGCCATGCTCGTCCAGCACCGCGTCGGTGGTCATCAGGTGGCCGACGTTGCGCACCAGCATCAGGCTGCGGCCGGGGATTTCGAAATAGCGGCCCTCGGGCGAGAGGTAGCGGCGGTCCGGATTGAGGCTGCGGGTCAGGGTCTTGCCGCCCTTGTCGAAACTGCTGGCGAGTTCGCCCTTCATCAGGCCCAGCCAGTTGCGATAGACCTTGACCTTGTCCCCGGCATCCACCGCGGCCACCGAATCCTCGCAGTCCATGATGGTGGTGAGCGCGGCCTCCAGATGGATGTCGCGGATGCCGGTGGGATGCAGCTCGTGGATGGGATGGTCGGTGTCGAAGCGGATCTCGATGTGCAGCCCGTGGTGCACCAGCAGCAGCGAGGCGATCGCGCCGGCTTTTTCCTGATACCCCCTGAATTGTCCGGGGTCGCGCAGTCCGGTATGCGCCCCGCTCGACAGCGTCACCGCGAACTGCCCCGCCTTGACCGTATAGGCAATGGCATCGATGTAGCTGCCCTCCAGCAGGGGCGCGACCTCGTCGAGAAAGGCCTTGGCGTACTCGATGACCCGGGCGCCGCGCACCGGATTGAAGGCGACTTTCTTCTCGGCGCCGCCTT
Organism: Thiobacillus sp.; assembly: GCA_035562135.1. GTDB lineage: Bacteria > Pseudomonadota > Gammaproteobacteria > Burkholderiales > Thiobacillaceae > Thiobacillus. The sequence goes on from DATMWS010000081.1 coordinate 7,775, forward strand.
CGCCGGGAATGACATCGGTGCCGTAGAGGGCGTCGAACAGGCTGCCCCAGCGCGCATTGGCGGCGTTCAGCGCGTAGCGCGCATTGTTCACCGGCACCACCAACTGCGGGCCGGCGATGCGGGCGATCTCGGCGTCGACATTTTCGGTGCCGATGACGAAGTCCTCGCCCTCCGGCAGCAGGTAGCCGATGTCGACCAGGTACTGCTTGTAGGCCGCGGCATCGTGCGGCTGGCCCTTGCGTTGCAGGTGCCAGGCGTCGATGCGGGCCTGCAACTCGTCGCGGCGCGCCAGCAGGGCGCGGTTGCGCGGGGTCAGCTCGCGCAGCATGTCGGCGAAGCCCTGCCACAGCGTGTCGCTGCTGATGCCGGTGCCCGGTGCGATCTCGTCGTGCACCAGATCGAACAGGGGTTTTGCAATCTGCAGTCCGGCTACCGTGATGCGTGCGCTCATTTCAAGCCTCGATCATGCTCAGGAGACGACGTTGCTGGGCTTGCCGGCAACGAAAGCCTCGATGTTGTCGATCAATTGGTCGGCGAGAAACTGCATGGCCTCGCGGCTGGACCAGGAGACATGGGGCGTGAGGATGAAGTTCGGCAGGTCGAGTTCGAGCAGCGGGTTGCCTGCGCTGGGCGGTTCCACCGACAGCACGTCGAATCCCGCGCCGGCGATGCGCTGCGACTTCAGTGCCTCGGCCAGCGCCCCTTCGTCCACCAGATTGCCGCGCGCGGTGTTGATCAGAATCGCCGTCGATTTCATCAGCCCGAATTCGCGCACCGAGATCATGTGGCGCGTCTCCGGCGTTAGCGGGGTGTGCAGCGAGATCACGTCCGCTTCACGCAGCACGCTGTCGAAGGCGGTGTAGCCCGCGCGCGCGGTCGCGGAATTTTTATGCTCGGCGATCAGCACGCGCATGCCGAAGGCCTCGGCAAGTTTCTGCATGCCGTGGCCGAGCGAGCCGTAGCCCACCAGCCCCAGCGTGCTGCCGAACAGATCGTTCACGGGCCGGGTGAACAGGCAGAACTGATCGGCCTGCTGCCACAGGCCATCGCGCACATCCTGCCGCCAGCCCAGCAGATTGCGCCGCAGTGCCAGCATCATCATGAACGCGTGCTCCGGCACCGCGTGCACCGCATAGTTGCGGATATTGGACACCACGATGCCGTGTGCCTTGCAGTAGGCAAGGTCGATGTTGTCGGTGCCGGTGGCCGCCGCCGCGATCATTTTCACGCCGGGTGCATGCGCCAGCAGTTCACCCGAAAGTTTGACCTTGTTGGAGATAAGCACGTGGGCGTCGTGAATGCGCGCTGCAACTTCGCTCGCTGGAGTCTGTTCGTATTCGACCCATTCATGGGCAAAGGACGGCGCACGCAGATCGGCGATCAGGCTCTTGCGGTCGAGAAAAACGATTGTGTGTGTCATGCGCTTTCTACCTTTCCACACCGGACAGGCGCTCCACCACCTTCATCACCGCGGCCGAATCCAGTTCCGCGTCGCCGGCATTCATTAGCGCATCCAGATGCTGCGTCACCAGCGCGGCGCCCGGCAGGTCGAGCCCAAGCTCGTTCGCCGTCTGCATCACGATGTTCATGTCCTTCCGGTGCAGCCGGGTCTTGAAGCCGGGCGGGTAGGCGTTATCCAGCATGCGTTTGCCGTGCACTTCGAGTATGCGGCTGCCGGCAAAGCCGCCCATCAGCGCGTCGCGCACCCTGGCCGGATCGACGCCGTTCTTGCGGGCGAAGGTGAGCGCCTCGGCCACGCCCTCGATGGTCACCGCCACCACGATCTGGTTGCAGGCCTTGGCCACCTGGCCGGCGCCGTTGTCGCCCACCAGCACGATGTTCTTGCCCATGGCCTCGAACACCGGCTTCACCCGTTCGAACACCTCGGGCTTGCCGCCCACCATGATGGACAGCGTGGCGTTGATCGCCCCCACGTCGCCGCCGGACACCGGCGCATCCAGCATCTCGATTCCGCGCGCCAGCAGCTGCGCGGCCATGTGGCGTGTGGCAGTGGGCGAGATGGTGCTCATGTCGACCACCACCGCGCCGGGTTTCGCCCCGTGGATGACGCCGTTGTCGCCGAAGATGACCTGCTCCACGTCCGGCGTGTCGGACACCATGACGATGATGATGTCCGCCTTCGACGCCGCCTCCGCCGGGGTCTTGCAGGCGATGCAGCCGGCCTCACTCAGCGGCGTCATGGATTCCGTCCGGCGGCCATGCACGAAAACCGTGTGGCCCGCCTGGTGCAGATTGAGGGCCATGGGCTTGCCCATGATGCCCATACCAATGAATGCAATGTTCATCGCTTCTCCTCCGTTGAATGCAATTCAAATCCGATGCAAGCGGGCGTCTGCCCGGCGCCTGCTTACTTGTACATCACCGACGGCAGCCACATCCCGATCTGCGGCCACACATAGAGCAGGAACATGGCCAGCACCTGAATCCCCATGAAGGGCAACATGCCGGCGAAGATATGGTTCAGCGTCACATGCGGCGGCGACACGCCCTTCAGATAAAACGCCGCCATCGCCACCGGTGGCGAGAGGAAGGCGGTTTGCAGGTTCAGCGCCACCATCAGGCCGAAGAACAGCGGGTCGATGTTGAAGTGCGCCAGCAGCGGGATGAAGATCGGCATGAAGATGACGATGATCTCCGTCCACTCCAGCGGCCAGCCCAGGATGAAAATGATGGCCTGCGACAGCAGCATGAACTGAAGCGGCGTGAGGTTCATCGACAGCACCCAGTGCTCGACCAGTCCCTGTCCGCCCAGCAGCGCAAAGGATGCCGAGAAAATGCTCGATCCCACGAACAGCCAGCACACCATGGCCGAGGTCTTGGCCGTGAGGAAGGCGGATTCCCTCACCGTCGGCAGCATTTGCACCTGGCGCACCGCGAGCACGCACCACACGCCAATGGCTGCCATTGACAGCCAGCCCAGCCAATCCGGCGGTGCGGTCGGCAGCATTCCAGCCTTGAACAGAAAGAACCACACGACGGATGCGGCAAAGGCCAGCCACAGGGGCATCCACGTCGGCCGCAGCTTGCGCCGTTGTTCCCGGCTTTTGCGCAGCGCCATGTACATCGCCGCCAGGACGAAGCCACCGAAGGAGCCTATCGCCGCCGCTTCCGTCGGCGTGGCCAGACCGAACACGATGCTGCCGAGCACGGCCAAAATCATGACCGCCAACGGGAAGAACGACGTCAGCAGCATCTTGAAGATTTCCAGCCGCGCAAAGCTGAACAAGGCATAGATCGCCGCCAGCACCGCGATGCCGCCGGCCAGCACTTTCCAGTAGGTCGATGGGGTGGGCAGACGCTCCGCGGCGGCGGGTGAGGGCGGCACCTGAATCGACGGCGCCGTGGCTTGCGCAGTGGGAGCGGGCGGTTCCTGCAGGTCTTCGGCGACGGCTTCGGTCGGGGGTTCCTCCAGGCTTTCGGCGACGGCTTCAGCCGGCGGTTCCTGCACGCCTTCGGCCATCGGTTCGGCCGGCGGCTCCTCTATGCCTTCGGCTTGCGGCGCGTTCGAATCGGTCGCTTCCATCGGGTCGCTGCTGACCATGCCCATCTCCTGCAGGCCGGAGA
>DATMWS010000082.1:0-7930 GCA_035562135.1 Thiobacillus sp.
GGCCACCGAGTTTCACCAGCTCGCGCGCGACATACGAGCGCGCCATCGGAATCACTTCGACCGGCAGCGGAAACTTTCCCAGTACGCCAACCAATTTGCTTTCGTCGGCAATGCAGATGAACTGCTTGCTGCACGCGGCAACGATCTTCTCGCGCGTCAGTGCGCCGCCACCACCCTTCACCATGGCGAAATGTTCGGTGATTTCGTCGGCGCCGTCGACGTAGATTTCGAGTTCGCCCACGCTGTTCAGATCCAGTACCCGGATGCCGTGGCTTTTCAGGCGGTCGGCGGTCGCTTCCGAACTGGCCACGGCGCCGTCGATGCGGCCCTTGACCTCGGCCAGCGCGTCGATGAAATAGTTGGCGGTCGAGCCCGTGCCTACCCCGATGACGCCGCCGCGGGCATAATCTACCGCAGCACGTGCCACGGCTTGCTTCATTTCGTCTTGGGTCATGGTGTTTTCGTCGATTTGGATGCAGCCCGCTAAGATAGCCGCATCGCCCCCTTTTTTCAAACCTCTCACCTGCTGCCGCCATGAGCCAACCTGACGATTACCTCGAACGCATCCTCACCTCGCGCGTCTACGACGTGGCGATCGAGTCACCGCTCGACGTGGCCCCCAATCTGTCGCGGCGTCTCAACAACCAGATTCTGCTCAAGCGCGAAGACCTGCAGCCGGTGTTTTCCTTCAAGTGCCGCGGCGCCTACAACAAGATGGCAAAGTTGACGGCGGCCCAACTGGCGCGCGGGGTGGTGGCGGCGTCGGCTGGCAACCATGCGCAGGGGGTGGCGCTGGCGGCGCAAAAACTCGGCGTGACGGCCATCATCGTGATGCCGGTCACCACGCCAAAAATCAAGGTTGACGCGGTGGTCGCGCGCGGCGCGCAGGTGATTCTGCACGGCGACAATTACGACGAAGCCTGCGCCCACGCCACCACGCTTGCCAAGGAAGCGAGGGCGACCTTTGTTCACCCTTACGACGACCCCGACGTGATTGCCGGGCAGGGCACGGTGGCGATGGAGCTGTTGCGCCAGCATCCCGGTCCGATTCATTCGGTCTACATTCCGGTCGGCGGCGGTGGGCTGATCGCCGGCATGGCCGCCTATATCAAGCGCCTGCGGCCGGAAATCCGCATCGTCGGCGTCGAACCCGAAGACGCCGACGCGATGGCGCGCTCGCTGTGCAAGGGCAAGCGCGTCACGCTGCCACGCGTGGGCATTTTTGCCGACGGTGTGGCGGTGAAAAGGGTCGGCAAGGAAACCTTCCGGCTGGCGCAGCTGTATGTCGACGAAATCATCCGCGTCAACAACGACGCCATCTGCGCGGCAATCAAGGACGTGTTCGAGGACACCCGCTCGATTCTGGAACCGGCCGGTGCCTTGTCCATCGCCGGGCTGAAAGCCGCGATCGCCGGCGACAGGCTGAAGGGAAAGACGCTGGTGGCGGTGGCCTCGGGCGCCAACATGAACTTCGACCGCCTGCGCTACATTGCCGAGCGCGCCGAACTGGGCGAAAAGCGCGAAGCCGTGCTGGCCGTCACCATTCCCGAGACGCCGGGCAGCTTCAAGACCTTTTGCGGCCTGCTGGGCGCGCACAACATCACCGAGTTCAACTACCGCTATTCCGACCCCAAGGTGGCGCGGGTGTTTGTCGGCCTGTCGGTACCGGGGGAGGGCGAAAGCGCGCGCGTGGTCGAATTGCTGCAGCGCCACGGCCTGGAGGCGATCGACCTCACCGATAACGAAATGGCCAAGCTGCACATCCGCCACTTGGTCGGTGGGCGCGCGCCCGAGGCGGTCAACGAAGTGCTGTATCGCTTCGAATTCCCCGAGCGCCCCGGCGCATTGATGCAGTTTCTGCAGAGCATGAGCCGCGGCTGGAACATCAGCCTGTTCCACTACCGCAACCACGGCGCGGACTATGGCCGTGTGCTGGTCGGCATTCAGGTGCCGGAAAAGGAAAAGCCCAGCTTCCAGCAGTTTCTGGACGGGCTGGGCTACCGTTATTGGGACGAATCCCGCAATCCGGCCTACAAGCTGTTTCTCGCCTGATTTACTTTTTCATGCCGCAGGTGTTGATGCCGAGCAGGCTATAGGTGGGGCAGATGCTGAACAGCCCGGTGGCGAGCGGCAGCACGCCGATCCAGGCCCACACCGGGCCATTGAAAAAAGCCACCCAGGCGATGAGGGCAAGGCCTGCAAGAATACGGATGATGCGGTCGATCGTGCCGACGTTGGCGGTCATGGCGGTCTCCTTGTAAAGTGAATCAGGTGTTCTCACTATAATGCGCGCCCAGGCGTCCTGGGCGATGCCGTGAAACTGCCGCCACGCTGGTGGATTTCGCCTAGGCGGCGCGCGGCGGCTGCATGTTACCCTCGCACCATGCTTCAAATAATCGGGTTTTTCCTGCTGGGTATGCTGTTCGCGACATCCGCGTGGGCAGCGCCGGGTGACGCCGCCGTGCTGCAGGCGCAGCAGGCGTTTGCTGCGCGCAAGCTGGCGAATCTGGAACGTGCCGCGCGCGACGTGCCGGCCGATCATGTGCTATCGCCCTATGCTGAATACTGGCGCCTGATGCTGACAAACCGCACCGAGGATGCGCGCATCGCCGATTTTCTGGCGCGTTATCCCGGCAGCCGCATGGCCGAAACCCTGCGCGGCGACTGGCTGAAATCGCTCGGTGCGCGCGAGGCATGGCCGGTGTATCTGGCCGAATATCCGCGTCTGGTCAAACCCGATGCCGCGCATCAGTGCTATGCCCACCGCGCCGAGTGGGCGCTGGGCAATCGCAGCCATCAGCGCGAGGCGGTGACCCTGTGGTTTACCGGACGCGACCTGCCGTCGGCCTGCGCGCCTTTATTTGCGCAGCTGATCGAGACCGGGCTGGTCCGCCAGGAAGACGTCTGGCGCCGCCTGCGGCTGGCGCTGGACGCAGGCAACCCCAACGTCGCCCGGGTCGTGGCCAATGCCTTGCCCGAAGCGCAGCGTCCGGCCGCTGCGCTGTTCGATCAGGCCAGCCGCGACCCTGCGCGTCTGCTGAATGCCGACAATCAGCTTGATTTCAGCCAGCGCGGTGACCGCGAGATCGCGCTCTATGCGCTCGACCAACTGGCCAAACGCAGTTCTGGCCAGGCCGAGCAGGCGCTGCGCAAGCGTGCGCCGCAGTTCGGCGCGGAGGAGTTGCGCACGGCCTGGGCACGTCTCGCCACCTGGGCTGCGCGTCGCCATGAGGCGGTTGCCCCGGCATGGTTCCAGCAAGCAGGTGCGGCCGCGGCCAACGATTATCAGCGCGAATGGTGGGCGCGCGCCGCGCTGCGCGCAGGGGACTGGCAAGCCGTGCAGCGGGCGATCGAGAGCATGAGCGACGCCACCCGTTCGCAGCCCGTCTGGCGCTACTGGCGCGCGCGCGCCTTGCAGGCGACCGGACAGCGCGTGGCGGCGACCCCCGTTTTCCTGGACTTGTCGCGCGAACATCACTACTACGGCCAGCTGGCGCAGGAAGAACTCGGCCCGGTGATTCAGGCGCCGGCCGTCAACATCAAGATGGGCGGCGATGACGTCGCTGCGGTGGCCCGCCAGCCCGGTATCGCGCGCGCGCTGGCCTTGCAGGAACTGGGGTTGCGCCATGACGCCAGCCAGGAATGGAACTGGACAATTCGCGAGTTTTCCGACACCCAGTTGCTGGCGGCGGCCGAACTGGCGCGGCGCATGGAATGGTATGACCGCGCCATCAACACCGCCGAGCGCACCCGCGAACTGCACGATTTCGAACTGCGCTTTCTGGCGCCTTATCGCGAACTGGCGCAACAGGCGGCGCGCGAGAACGACATCGACGAAGCCTGGGTGTTTGGCCTGATGCGGCAGGAAAGCCGCTTCGTCAACGTCGCCCGCTCCGGCGTCGGCGCGTCCGGATTGATGCAGATTATGCCGGCCACTGCCAGCTGGATCGCGCAGCGCCTCGGCATCAAGCGTTTCCATCCAAAGGAGATGCAGGATCCGGCAAAAAACATCCAGTTCGGCGCGTATTACCTGAAGCACGTTCAAACCAGCCTGGACGGTTCGCCGGTGCTCGCCACCGCCGCCTACAATGCCGGACCGGGGCGCGCGCAGCGCTGGCGCGACAGCCGGCCGATGGAAGCCGCGGTCTACATCGAGTCGATTCCGTTTGCCGAAACGCGCGATTACGTCAAGAAAGTGATGAGCAATGCCATCTATTACGCGGCACGTTTCGGTCAGCCCTCGGTGCTGCTGAAAGACCGGCTGGGCACGGTGCCGCCACGCAAAGCCCCGGTCATCTCGACACCCGATCCGGACGTCTCGCTGGAACTCGAGCGGACGGACGACTAGAATCAGCAACGCCTTATATACCGAAACGAACCTCACCATGAAGATTGAACGCATCTGTATCCTCGGCGGGTCCGGCTTTGTCGGCACCCATCTCGTCAGCCAGCTCGCCGCGCGGGGTCTCCGTGTGCGCGTGCTGAGCCGCCGCCGCGAAATGGCCAAGGAACTGATCCTGCTGCCCACGGTGGAGGTGATCGAGGCCGACGTGCACGACCAGCAGGACCTCATCCGCCACTTCCGTGGCATGGATGCGGTCATCAATCTGGTTGGCATCCTGCACGAAAGCCAGGTCGGACGCGTCGACCTGCCGAGCGCCCGCCGCGGCGACTTCCAGAAAGTTCACATCGAACTGCCGCGCAAGATCATCCACGCCTGCGGCGAATCGGGCGTGCACCGCCTGCTGCACATGAGCGCGCTCGGCGCCAACCCCAATTCGCGCTCGGCCTACCAGCGCTCCAAGGGCATCGCCGAAGCCCTGGTGCGCGAGGCCGGAATGCACCACATCGAGCACGAAAACTGGTATCTCAACGGCCCCAAATTCATCCACGGCTACGGCCTCAACGTCACCCTCTTCCGCCCGTCGGTGATCTTCGGCCGCGGCGATTCCTTCCTGTCGATGTTCGCCCGCCTGCTCAAGGTTTTCCCCGTGCTGCCGCTGGCAAACGCGGGTGCGCGCTTCGCCCCGGTGCACGTGGACGACGTCGCGCGCGCCTATGCCGACAGCCTCGACGACCCCGCGACCTACGGCCAGACCTACGACCTGTGCGGTCCCAAGGTCTATACCCTGCAGGAACTGGTGAACTATGTGGGCGAAGTTACCGGCAAGCAGCGCAGCATCATCCCGCTGGGCAAGTGGCTGTCGTATTTCCAGGCCTGGGCGCTCGAGTTCATGCCCGGCAAAAAGCTGATGACGCGCGACAACTACTACGCCATGAGCGTGGACAACGTGTGCCGCGGCGGCTGGCCGTCGGTGTTTGATTTTCAGCCGGCCGCGCTCGAAGCCATCGCGCCGGAATACCTGCGCGCCGACACGCCGCGCGCGCGGTACGAGGGCTACCGCGAAAACGCCCACCGCTAACGCCGCCGTGCCGCCATGAAAATCTACATCGTTGGCGGTGCCGTGCGCGACCGGTTGCTGGGCCTGCCGGTGACCGACCGCGATTACGTCGTCGTCGGCGCCACCCCCGACGAGATGCTGGCGCTGGGCTTCCAGCCGGTCGGCAAGGATTTCCCCGTCTTTCTGCACCCGCAAACCCACGAAGAATACGCGCTCGCGCGCACCGAGCGCAAGTCCGGGCACGGCTACACGGGCTTCAAGGTGTACGCCGCTGCGGACGTCACGCTGGAAGAGGATTTATTGCGGCGCGACCTCACCATCAACGCGATGGCCGAGGACGAGACCGGCGCGCTGATCGATCCTTACGGCGGCCAGCGCGATCTGGCTGGCAAAATCTTCCGCCACGTCAGCGAAGCCTTCGCCGAAGACCCGGTGCGCATCCTGCGGGTGGCCCGCTTCGCCGCCCGCTTCACCGACTTTGCCGTGGCGCCGGAAACCCACGCGTTGATGCGGCAGATGGTGGACAACGGCGAAATCGACGCACTGGTACCCGAGCGGGTGTGGCAGGAAGTCGCGCGCGGCCTGATGGAAGCGCAGCCGTCGCGCATGTTCCACGTGCTGCGCGACTGCGGTGCGCTGGCCCGGCTTTTCCCCGAAATCGACCGCCTGTTCGGCGTGCCGCAGCCGCCGCAACACCATCCCGAAATCGATACCGGCGTGCACGTCATGCTCGTCGTCGACTGGGCGGCGCGGCAGGGTTTCAGCCTGCCGGTGCGATTCGCCGCGCTGACCCACGACCTCGGCAAGGGCGTCACCCCACCCGAACTCTGGCCCCAGCACCACGACCACGAAGCGAAGAGCGCCGAACTGGTGCGCACGCTGAGCGAACGCATCCGCGTTCCTGCCGACTGCCGCGACCTCGCCGTCGCCGTGGCACGCGACCATGGCAAGGTGCATCGCGCGCTGGAATTGCGTCCCGGCACGATCGTCGAACTGCTGGAACGGGTCGACGCCTTCCGCCGCCCCGAGCGCTTCGAGGAATTCCTGCAAGCCTGCGAGTGCGATTTCCGGGGCCGGCCGGGCTACCCGGACAAGCCTTTTCCCGCGCCGGATTACCTGCGGCAGGCGCTGCAAGCCGCACAGGCGATCGATGCCGCCGAAGTGGCGCGCAGCGCCGATCCGGCGCGCATCCGGGACGCCATCTTCCAGGCGCGGACGGCCGCGGTGGCGGCGTGGCGCGATCGGTTTCAGGCGGACACTCCATAAGCAGCCCGATCGCGCAGTCCGGCGGTGCCACCAACACCTTTTTTTCCGCCCTGTCGGATTAATTTTTTGAGCTTGTATCAGGCAACGCGCGGGTGTCTATTATCAATAAGGTTTGCTTATTGAAATTCAAAAGGAGCGTGTTCATGAAATCCAGATCGCGTGTTGTTCTGCTGGCGGCCATCCTGGCACCTGTTCTGGTCGGCTGCGTGACCGGCCCGCGTTATGGCGAAGTCGAGGTGCGTGACCCGCATTACGCGGTGAGGGTGGTGTTTACCGATCATGACCGTCGCCTGATCCATGACTATTACGAACCGCGCTATAGAAACCTGCCTCCCGGTCAGGTCAAGCAGGGCCGCCTTCCGCCCGGCCATGACTGGCGGGTAAGGCCCAACCAGCCGATTCACGAGGAAGCGCAATTGCGCTACCTCCCTTATGCGCTGGATCAACGCCTTTCGCAGCTGCCACCGGAGTATGTGCGCGTCATCATCGGCACCGATGTGGCGATCATGCATACCCGTACCCGTGTGGTGGTGGACCTGCTGGAGGACATCACCGACTGAGCCGGGCCGGGAGAGGCCATCATGATTGCAGCACGATGGGAGCATTTTCCGCATCAGGCCGACATGGGCATACGCGGCGTCGGCCCCACCCTGGCGGCCGCCTTCGAGCAGACGGCGCTGGCGATGACCGCCATCGTCACCGATCTGGCCTGGGTGGCGGCGGACAAGGCGGTGGATATCCGCTGCGAGGCGCCGGATGACGAACTGCTGCTGGTCGATTGGCTCAACGCGCTGATTCTCGAGATGGCGTCGCGCCACATGCTGTTCAGCCGCTTTGAAGTCACGCTAAACGGGCAGTGCCTGCACGCCACTGCGTGGGGCGAGGCGGTGGATACGCAGAAGCACCAGCCGGCAGTCGAGATCAAGGGCGCCACCTATACTGAATTGAAAGTGGAGAAGAGTGAATCCGGGCGCTGGCTGGCCCAGTGCGTGGTGGACGTGTGAAATGAATATTGACCAGTTCAAGCAGGTATCGGATGTCGAATGGCACATCGCGCCATTCGGAAAAATGCGTGTGCCGGCGGTGATTTATGCCGATCGGGCATTGATCACTGAAATGGACGAAAAGGTCTATGAGCAGATCACCAATGTTGCGATGCTGCCGGGCATTGTCCAGGCCGCTTACGCCATGCCCGACGCACACTGGGGCTATGGCTTCCCGATCGGCGGGGTGGCGGCGTTCGATGCCGACGAGGGCGGGGT
>DATMWS010000083.1:0-21770 GCA_035562135.1 Thiobacillus sp.
GTCGATCGGCCACTCCATTTCGGCGTATTCGCGCGACTGGGTGTAGCCCAGCACGTAGCTGATGTCGGCCAGCACAATGATCGCCATCCAGCCCCAGAAGGTGAAGCTGGCCATGCCGTCCGAAATCAGGCGGGTCTGGCAGGTGCGCTGCACGACGTAATAGGAGGTGGCAAACAGCGCCGAGCCGCCGAAACCAAAGATCACCGAAGTGGTGTGAACCGGACGGAAGCGTCCGAACGAGAAATACGGGCTATCGAAGTTCAGAAACGGCCAGGCCAGTTCGGAGGCGATATACACCCCGACGAACATGCCGACAACCGCCCAGACAAGCGACATGACGGCAAATTTCTTAATGACATCAAAGTTGTACTGCTCCGCACCGGAATATGTGGTTACCGCCATCGACCGCTCCTGTTGTACCCGAAATAGCGCTTCGCCGCGCTTTAAACAGCATATGCTTATATTAAAAAACTGCGGGATTATAAGGCAGCCAGCCTCCTGACCGCAAGACGAAAACCCTGTTCAGGCTGGTGCCAGCAGTGTCTTCAGGTCTTGTGCAATGGCTTCCGGGCTGCTGCCATAAGGCATGAGCAGCCGCAAATGCCCTTGTGGATCATATACATAGGTGCCGGCGCTGTGGTCGATTAGATAATCGTCCGCGCCCTTCACCGAAGTCTTTTGATAGACCACTTTGTATTCTTTCGCCAACTGCTTCAGCGTCTCTTCGTCGGCAACCATCCCCAGAAAGCCCGGATTGAAGGCCGGCACGAACTGCTTCAGCAGCTCCGGGGTGTCGCGTTGCGGATCCACCGTCACAAAAATCACCTGCACCCGATCGGCCTGCGGTCCCAACTGTTGCAATGCAGCCGCAAAGTCAGCCAGCGTGGTGGGACAGACGTCCGGGCAATGGGTGTAGCCAAAGAAGACGGCCACAGCCTTCCCCTTGAAATCCGCCAGGGTGCGCACCTGTCCGTTGTGATCGGTCAGCCTGAAATCCCGCGCGAAGGCGGCGCCGGTGATATCGGTCGCCTGAAATGCCGGGGGCTGCTGGGCGGGCTGGCAGCCGGCCAGGGTGAACGCAGCGATCGCGCAGGTTGTGAGGAGCCATCCTTTCATACCTTGACCTGATCGAACAACATCCCGGGAACATCGGCCAGGCGGTATTTGCCGGACTCAACCGCCTTCGCCAGTTTTTCCAGCGTGGTGTCCTGCAGCATGTCGATAATTTTTTTCTTCACCGGCACCCAACGGAAATGCAGCGGACAGGCGGTTTCATCACTGCATTTTTTCAGCCCCAGCAAGCAGCTCTGGGTGAACGCCGGACCTTCGGTCAGCTGCAGGATCTGCATGAGCGTGATTTTGTTGCCCTCTTCACGCAGACAGAAACCGCCCAGACGGCCGCGAAAGGAAAACAGCAGGTTGCCCTTGGCCAGGCCTTGCAGGATTTTGGCGAGATACGGCGCAGGCACGCCGAGTTGCGCAGCGATATCCTTGTTTAACACGGGCGTGGCGTTCGGCTGGGTGGCCATGTAGATCAGCGCCTGCACGGCATATTGACTGGTTCGGGAGAGGATCATCTCGTGCCCCTGCGAATGGATTGGGCACAATATAAAACAATCCTGTCTGAATATCCAGTTAGAAGCTCAATTCCCCATATAAATCAAATTGGTATTGCAATGTAGTGATCAACCAGCATCACGGCAAATAACAAACTCAGATACCAGATGGAATAGCGAAACGTTTCCTTCGCCAGGGCATCGCTGTACTGGCGGTGCAGCCGCCAGCCATAGTGGATGAAGCGGCCGCCCAGCAACGCGGCGCCCACCAGATAAATCCAGCCGCCCATGCCGGTGCCGACCGGCAGCATGGTCACGGCAAACAGCAGCAGCGTGTAAAGCAACAGATGCAGGCGGGTGTAGGCCTCGCCGTGCGTCACCGGCAGCATCGGCAGCCCGGCTTTGGCGTACTCATCGCGGCGATACAGCGCCAGCGCCCAGAAATGCGGCGGCGTCCAGGCAAAAATAATGAGGAACAGCAACAGCGCGTCGTGATGGATTTCGCCGGTGGCGGCGACCCAGCCGAGCACCGGCGGCATCGCACCGGAGGCACCGCCTATGACGATGTTTTGCGGTGTGGCCGGCTTCAGCAGCGCCGTATAGATCACGGCATAGCCGACAAAGGTGGCCAGCGTCAGCCACATGGTGAGCGGATTGACAAAGACATGCAGCAGAACCAAACCCATGCCGCCGACCACGCCGGAAAACACCAGCGTCTGCGTGCTGGTCAATTCGCCGCGTGGCAGCGGACGCGCGCGCGTGCGTGCCATCACGGCATCGATTTTCTGCTCGATCAGGCAATTGAACGCCGCTGCCGCGCCGGCCACCAGCGCGATTCCCAGCGTGCCCGCCCACAGCGCGTTCCAGGCCGGCCAGCCGGGCACGGCGAGGAACATGCCGATGACCGCGGTGAACACGATCAGGCTGATCACCCGCAGCTTGCACAGCGCCAGGAACTGCTGGCAACGGCAGGCCACGCCCTGCATCATCAGGGACTCCATATTCATCCTCATCTCCTGAGCACCCGATAGTTCAGCCACACCAGACTGGCCAGCAACAGCGCCGCCCCGGCGTTATGGGCTACCGCCACCGCCAGCGGCAGGCTCAGCAGCACATTGCTGATTCCCAACGCGACCTGCAGCACCAGCAGTCCGCCTATGGCCATCCCGATGCCGGCGTAACCCGGCGTACGCAGCAGTCGCAGCACCAGCCAGCCCAGATACAGGATGACGATCAAGGCCATGACGCGGTGCACCCAGTGGATCGCCGTCAACGCGGCCATCGGCAGCAAGGCGCCGGATGCGGTCTCGCCGAGTTCGCGGTGCAGGGTGAAGCCGTGCTCGAAATCCATCGGCGGCATCCACACGCCCTGGCACAGCGGATAATCGGTGCAGGCCAGCGCCGCGTAGTTGGTGCTCACCCAGCCGCCCAGCGCGATTTGCGCGACCACCAGCGCCAGTCCAAGTGCCACGCTGCCGCGCAGATGGTCGACCCGCGCGAAATAGGCATAACTGGCCCGGCCGCGTTCGCGCAACCACAGCCAGAGCAGCAGGGACAAGGTCGCCATCCCCCCCAGCAGATGCGCGCTGACGACCAGCGGCTTGAGCAATTGGGTGACCGTCCACATTCCCAGCAAGGCCTGAAAAACGATCAGCCCCAGCAACAGCAGGGGCAAACCGGGACCGCCGCCCGTTTCGCGCCGCCCGCGCCAGCCCAGTACCGCAATCCCCAGCACCAGCAGCCCCAGCGTCCCGGCAGCGTAACGATGCACCATTTCCTTCCACGCCTTGGCGTGCGACACCGGGCCTTCGGGGCGTTCGGCGAGCTCGGCATTGATGGCGTCGGCTGCATGGTGCGGCGTCAGCTTGCCATAACAGCCCGGCCAGTCTGGGCAGCCCAGACCGGCGTCGGACAAGCGCACATAGGCACCCAGGCTCACCACCCCGAACGTCAGGATGAGCGCGACCAGAATCAGGTTTCGGTACAGGGTCATGGTCAGCCGATCTGGGAGGCTTTGAGCAACAGCTTGAGGTCTTTCATCATGCGTTTGGCATCCGGCTCGGCAGGAAAACGTAGCATCAGGTTGCCCAGCGGATCGACCAGATAAATATGTCCGGCCCGGCTATCCCCTGCGGGAAACTGCTCGACAAAGGCGGCCTCCGCCGGGCGCCACACATGCAGGCCGGGATAATCCTGCAACAGGGCCGGGTCGAGCGCGCCGGCGTCGGTCAACACCCACAGCCGCTCGATGCGCGACTGCTCCTTGCCCTGCGCGATCCGTATCTGGCGCATCAGGTACAGCTGCCGCACACAAGCGGCATCGCAGCTTGCCGGGCCGACGTGCACCATCAGCCACTTGCCGCGCAGCGCCTCCAGATCAAGCGACGTGCCATCGTGCGTCGCGCCGGCCGTCTGCTGCAGCGGCGTCACCGTCAGCAGTTCGCCATAATTGGTGTGCCCTGCCGGGCGCCAGCCAAAATAGGCCAGATACGCCGCCAGAACGGGTACCACGAACACGCCGAACAACAACAGGAATTTACTGCGCGGGGTCAATTGCATGGGTCTACGTTATTGATTCAAGGCTTCGGATTCACGTCGCCGTCACGGCAACGCTTGACGTTCATTATCAGCCACAACACCGTCAGTGTCGCCGCCAAACTGTACCATTGGAAGGCATAGCTAACATGGGTATTGACCCCGGTATCGGGTCGCGGCCAGTTGCGCTGCAATCCGTCAGCCATGCTGCTGGTCTGCAACAGCAACACCGGTTGCAGCCTCAGCCCGGTGGTCACCGCATAGCGCGCAAAGTCGAGGTTCTGCCAGACGCGTCCCTGCGGCGCGGTCGGCGCCAGTTCGACATAGCGCGTATGCGGATCGACCGCCATGCCTTCCAGCTGCACCACGCCTGCCGGCGTCGGCGGCGCCGGCACCTGCTCACGCGTGCGTCCGGCCGCCACCCAGCCGCGATTGACCAGGATGGCAAGCGGACCCCCGCTGATCCGCAACGGCGTCAGCACGTGGTATCCCGCCACGCCGTTCGTCACCCGGTTGTCGAGCAGAATGGTGTGCGCGTCATCGAATTCGCCCTCGACCTCCAGCTTGCGATACAGCACGCTGTCGCGATCGAGCAGCGTGCTGCCGACGTGGATGGGAGCTTCGCGCTCCGCGGCATCGTAACGCGCCTGCAGGGCGCGCTTGATATCGGCACGACCACTTTGCCAGTTGCCAAGCGAAACCGTCAGTACAAAGAAAAAAAGCGCTGCCAGCGTGGGCCACAGGGTCGGCGCAAACTGCCACGAACCGACACGCAGCTTCAGCAAGTGCATAGGCGAAACAATGCGGTTAGACTTGAATTTTGTTGAGCGGACTCGTTCATGCGCATCGTTGCCCTGCTGTTTATCGTCTTCATCCTGGCCAGCCTCGCCAGCGCACTCTACTATCTCATCAAGGACAAGGGGCAGTCCGACCGCGCCGTCAAAATGCTGACCGTGCGGGTCGCGCTTTCCCTCACCCTGTTCCTTTTGCTGATGGGCGGATATTACTTCGGCGTCATCCCGCAAACCGGCCTGCGCTAATCCCCCGCCGCAACAAAAAGCCGCGCTATACGCGGCTTCGCTGTTAAACCGGCGCCGCCTGCGCGGCCGCCCGGTTTGACGGAACAAGCTAGATCATCCAGTAAACCACGATGAACAGCAGCACCCACACCACATCGACAAAGTGCCAGTACCACGACACCGCCTCGAACGCGAAATGATGTTCGGCCGTGAAATGCCCGGCGATTGAACGCAGCAGCATCACGATCAGCATCGTCGTGCCGACCAGCACGTGAAAGCCATGGAAACCGGTCAGCATGAAGAAGGTGGCGCCGTAAACACCTGCGCCCAGTGTCAGACCCATTTCCGTATAGGCATGGATGTATTCATACACCTGCAAGCCCAGGAAGACCGCACCCAGTGCCACCGTCATCGCCAGCCCCAGGATCAACTGCATGCGGTTGCTCTTTTTCAGGCCCCAGTGTGCCCAGGTCACGGTCACACCCGAACTCAGCAGCAGCAGGGTGTTGATCGCCGGAATCCCCCAGGCACCCATCGGCGTGAACTGGACGCTGTCCTGCAGACCCGGCCCCGCGCTCGGCCACGCCGCCTTGAACGTGGGCCAGAGCTGCTCCATCGTATCGGACTCGCCCAGCCAGGGCACCGACAGCACCCGGGTATAGAACAGCGCGCCGAAGAAAGCAGCAAAAAACATGACCTCGGAAAAGATAAACCAGGTCATCGACCAGCGGAACGAGGAGTCGACCTGCTTGTTGTAACGGCCCGCCTCGCTGTCGCGAATCACTTCGCCGAACCAGCCGAACATCATGTAGAACAGGATCGCCGTCCCGGCGAGGAGCACCCAGCCTCCGTTGTCGATCTCGCGCATGGTCATGACGCCACCCACCGCCATCAATAGCAGTGCGACCGAGCCGATAATCGGCCAGAGCGAAGGTTGCGGCAAATAATATTTATCGGTTTGTGCCAGGCTCATCTCATCCCCTCTTTCTTGTTTGGTAGATCGTTCACTTCACGAACTGCATCAGCAGATACACCAGCAACAATATCGTCAGCACGAAAACCGCAGCGCCGAGCAACCCGGCGATGACGATCTGTGCTGGCGTCAGGCTTTGCGCGTCGGCATCATAATCACGCCGCTTGCGCACGCCCAAAAAACTCCAGAATACCGCCAGGGCCGCCTTGAGGTTGCCGCCTTCAGCCATGGGGCTGCCCCTTCTGCAAATCCGTCGTTTGCGCCTTCGTCCCGGTGTTGAAGAAGGTGTACGACAGGGTCACGGTATGCACATCCGTGTCCATTGCCGAATCCAGCACGAACAGCACCGGCATGCGACGGGATTCACCCGCAGCCAGGGTTTGCGGCGTGAAGCAGAAACATTCGATCTTCTTGAAGAATGCCGCCGCTCGCGCCGGGCCATAGCTCGGCACCGCCTGTCCCACAATGGCCCGATCGCTCGTGTTGGTCACCTCGTATTCCACCTGCACCAACTGGCCCGGATGCACCTTGAGGCTCCGCTGCATGGGCTTGAATTGCCATGGCAGTGCGGCATTGGTATTGGCGTCGAATTCCAGCGTCACCCAGCGGCTGCTGTCGACCTGGGTGTTTTTCGCCAGACTTTGCTCGGCACCGGAATTGATCCCGGTCACCTCGCAAATCTTGTAATAAAACGGCACCAGGGCGAAGCCGAACCCGAACATGCCTATCGTCACCACGATGAGCTTGGCCAGAGTTTTGGCGTTGCCTGCGGCCATGGCCTATTTCAGCCCGTTGTAGAGCGTGAACAGAAACAGGCCGATGGCAAGAGCCGCCAGAATGGCTGCCGTGTGGTATTTGCCGTTGCGCTTGTCCGTCATCCCTGCCGCCCCACCGCTCATTTCACCACCGGTGCGGTTTCAAAGGTGTGATAGGGCGCGGGCGACGGCAACGTCCACTCCAGCCCCTCGGCGCCCTCCCATACCCGGTCGGTTGCCTTGGCTCCGCCCTTGATCGCCTTCAGCACCACCGCCAGGAAGATCAGCTGGCTGAAGCCGAAGATGAAGGCCCCCACCGTGGCGATCTGGTTGAACTCGGTGAACTGCAGCGCGTAGTCGGGAATGCGGCGCGGCATGCCGGCCAGACCGAGGAAGTGCATCGGGAAGAACACGATGTTCATGCCGATGACCGACAGCCAGAAGTGCCACCTGCCCAGCGTCTCGTCGTACATGTGGCCGGTCCATTTCGGCAGCCAGTAGTAGATGCCGGCGAAGATGGAGAACAGCGCGCCGGAGACCAGCACGTAGTGGAAATGCGCCACCACGTAATAGGTGTCGTGCAGCTGGATGTCGACCGGCGCGATCGCCAGCACCAGGCCGGAGAAGCCGCCGATGGTGAACAGGCACACGAAGGCAATGGCGAACAGCATCGGCGTCTCGAAGGTCAACGAGCCCTTCCACATCGTGGCCACCCAGTTGAAAACCTTCACGCCAGTGGGAACGGCGATCAGCATGGTGGAGAACATGAAGAACAGCTGCGCCGCCGCCGGCATGCCGACGGTGAACATGTGGTGCGCCCACACGATGAAGGAAAGAATGGCGATGGAAGCCGTCGCGTACACCATCGATGCATAGCCGAACAACGGCTTGCGCGCGAACGTCGGAATGATCTGGGAGACGATGCCGAACGCCGGCAGGATCAGGATGTAGACCTCGGGATGGGCGAAGAACCAGAAGATGTGCTGGAACATCACCGGGTCGCCGCCGCCCGCCGCATTAAAGAAATGGGTGCCGAAGTTGCGGTCGGTAAGCAGCATGGTCACCGCGCCCGCCAGCACCGGCATGGTGGCGATCAGCAGGTAGGCGGTAATCAGCCAGGTCCAGCAGAACAGCGGCATCTTCATCAGCGTGAGTCCTGGCGCACGCATATTGAGGATGGTGGTCACAATGTTGATCGAGCCCATGATCGACGACAGGCCCATGATGTGGACCGCCAGAATCGTCAGGTCGTAGGAAATGCCGCCCTGGATGAACAGCGGCGGATACATCGTCCAGCCGCCCGCGACCGCGCCACCCGGCAGCCAGAACGACCCCAGCAGCATGATCCCCGCCATCGGCAGCAGCCAGAACGCCCAGTTGTTCATGCGCGGGAAGGCCATGTCGGGCGCACCCAGCATCAGCGGCACCTGCCAGTTCGCGAAGCCGGAGAAGGCCGGCATGATGACCCCGAAAATCATGATCAGGCCATGCATGGTGGTGAGCTGGTTGAAGAAATCCGGGTTGGTGAGTTGCAAACCCGGCTGGAACAGTTCGGCGCGAATCAGCAGCGCCATCGAACCCGCCACGAACAGCATGATGAGCGCGAAAAACAGATACAGCGTGCCGATATCCTTGTGGTTGGTGGTGGACAGCCAGCGCATGATCCCGCTGGGATGGCCGTGGCTGTGATCGTCGTGGGCGTGTGCAGCATCAGACATCGTGTGATCTCCTGTTTATATTGTTTACTGCGCAGCGGGTGCGGCGGCTTCGCTGGCGGCGCCGCCGCGTGCGGCAGCAATCTCTGCAGGCTGCGCCAGGTCGCCCGTCTTGTTGTCCCACGCGTTGCGCTGGTAGGTCACAACAGCGGCAATGTCGGCGTCGGACAACTGGCCGGCAAACGCCGCCATTGCCGTACCCGGCCGGCCGTTCAGCACGACATTGATGTGATCGGCAATCGGCCCGGTGGCGATCTTGGACCCGCTGATCGCCGGAAACACGCCGGGCATGCCTTTGCCGTCGGCCTGGTGACAGGCCGCACAGTTGGCCTGATAGACCTTCTCGCCACGTGCCACCAACTCGGCAATTTCAAAGGATTTGGCATTGTCGGCCACGGCGGCTTGTGCAGCGCCTTTCTTTTTCGCCACCCAGGCCTGGTAGTCCTCTTCCGACACCACTTCGACCACGATTGGCATGAAGCCATGATCCTTGCCGCACAACTCGACACACTGGCCGCGGTAGGTGCCGATCTTGTCGGCCTTGAACCAAATGTCACGGATGAAGCCAGGAATCGCATCCTGTTTGGCGCCGAGCGCGGGCACCCACCAGGAATGGATCACATCGTTGGCGGTAACCAACAGGCGTACCCGCTTGCCGACCGGCACCACCATGGGCTCGTCGACTTCCAGCAGGTAGTGCTCGCCCTTGACGGCGCTGCCTACGATCTGATCGCGCGGCGTGGAAAGGTTGCTGTAGAAGCTGATGTCGTCGTTGAGGTAGTCGTAACCCCACTTCCATTGATAGCCCGTGACCTTGACCGTCAGGTCCGGACTGGTGGTGTCCTTCATGTCGATCACCACCTTGGCGGCGGGGTAGGCCATCCCCATCAGGATGACGAAGGGAATCACCGTCCAGATGATTTCGACCGTGGTGTTTTCGTGGAAATGCGCCGCCTTGTGGCCCACCGACTTGCGATGCTTCAGCAGCGAATAGAACATCGCGCCGAATACCACCACGAATATCCCCAGACACACCAGCATGATGAGGTTGTGCAGATCGAACACATCGTGCGCCACCTGACTCGCCGGTATTTGCAGGTTGTAGGCGTACTCCGCCAGTGCCGGCTGGCTGGTCGCCAGCACCCCCCCCACTATTCCTGCCCGTTGCCACATGCTTTTCATCGCGTCCCCCATCCTCTCGTCCTCGTTATTGGTATCGCGGCACAGGTTGCGGATTCCTGCAAACTGCTGCGCCTCGCTATCCCTGCAACCTGCTGCGTAACGTGGCAGCCAGCTGCAGCCGCCCCTCGTCACTCAGATACTGCCCGACTTCCGTTGCGCGACCATGCGAACTCACGCTGAGGCGGCAATTTCTGCCGGGCATCCTGCAATCGCATGCCACGCGTGCCCAATGGCGATTCATTTCGCGACGTTCTCCGCGTGTTCCGGCATGCCATTCCAGCACCACCACGTCACCTTCGATCATAAGGGCTTCGTAATCGCCCTCACGGCCGCGCAAGACCTTGAATGCCCATGCCAGCAAGCCGATCTCCAGTCCGGCAAACGGCAGGGTCAGCCAGTAGCCCATCAACGCAAAACCGAGCGCCATCGCAAAACACAGTGCCGCCAGGCTCCAGAACACGAGCCTTTCCTGGGGGCGAGTCAGCGAATGATTGGGGCGGGATTGGAATACAAACGCGCCTGCTGACTCACCCGCACAGTCTTTCGTATTCACCTGTTCCATATCTGGAATCGAGGAAACCGTGTGCGGCAATATGTCGCAGACAATAGCATGACGCTACTCGCCCGAACAAGCAGTACGATTGTATTAAGTTATTGATTTATTGATTAAATATCGTTATTAAAGACTATTCTAATATATGCTGAATTCATCAGGCAGCGTCAGCCATTGCAGCGTATCCGCCGATGAAACTCCCTGCTGAAGATGGGCCTGCACCCCAAGGCACGGACCGGGCAGACGCGCGTACAACGCGGCAACATTTTCGGCCTGGCAGGCCATCGCCGGATCGACGTGGTTGGCCACCCAGCCGGCCCACGGCAACTGTCGGTGTGCAATCGACTCTGCTGTCAGCAGCGCATGGTTGAGGCAACCGAGGCGCAGGCCCACCACCAGCACGACGGGCAGACCCAGGCGCTGTGCCAGGTCCGCGATATCCTCGCGCTCGTTCAGCGGCACCCGCCAGCCGCCCGCGCCTTCGACGACCACCACATCGGCTGCGGCGGCCAGCCGTGAGTACGCCTCTGCGATGACGGTCAGTTCGATCCGCACGCCCGCCTGCTGCGCGGCGATATGCGGCGCGATCGGATCGGCAAAGGCATACGGATTCACATCGCGCACGGTAGCCACCACGTTGGCCGCCTGCAGCAACGCCACCACATCCTCATTCAGCCCGCCCGGCGCGTTCCCTGCCGACACCGGTTTCATCGCCGCCACGCGCAGGCCTTGCGCACGCAGCGCGTGAATCAGCGCCACCGCCACCTGCGTCTTGCCGACGCCGGTATCGGTTCCGGTAACGAACAGGCCGCGCGCAGTCATGCCCGTCCCAGCTTGCGGCGGCGCTCGCCGATGTTGAACTCGATCACCTGGCGCCCGTCCTCGCGCCGCGTCTTGTCGCCTGCCCACGCATGGCCGTAGATCACTTCGAAGGTGGCCGGCAGGCGGCCTTCCAGCCGCTGCGCTTCATACGCCTGTTCCAGCCGCGCCCACGCCGACTTGCCGAGCAGGCCGCGCCGCCGGGTCGTTGCTGCGTTGTGCGCGCCGATGCCCTTGAGGTCGCGCATCAGGGTTTTGAGATCGGCGTAAGTCAGCGTCAGCATTTCCATTTCCATCACCGGGCTGGCAAAGCCGGCGTGAATCAGCATGTCGCCGATGTCGTGCAGATCGACGAACTGGTTCACGTGCGGCGCGTCGTCGATGGACGTGAATGCTGCCCGCAATTCCTTCAGCGTGTCGGGGCCGAAGGTGGCGAACATCAGCAGGCCGCCCGGTGCCAGCACCTGATGAAAGCCTTTGAGCGTGGCTTCAAGATCATGCGCCCATTGCAGGGCCAGGCTGGACCAGACGAGGTTCATGCTGTTCGGCGCCAGTGGCAGTCGCGCCATGTCGGCGCACACCAGGTGAGTGGCGTGCGCAGAAGCCGGAGCCAGGCGCAACCGCGCACGCTGCACCCAGCCCATTTGTGGCAAGCGTGCACGCGCAGCGTTCAGCATGGCCGGGGCAATATCGAGGGCGCTGAGTTCGGCCGCTGCATAGCGCGCGCGCAAATGCGCCAGACCATAGCCGGTTCCGCTGCCGACATCGAGCACGCGGTCCGGCTGCAGAGTCATGAAATCAAGCCGCTCCAGCAGGCGATCGCACACTTCGCGCTGCAACACTGCGTGCGCGTCGTAGGTCGCGGCGGCGTGGTCGAAGGCGCGCCGCACCTCGGCGAAATCGAGTTCGGATTCAGTCATGGGCAAAGCGTCCGATCACAGCAGCCACCCCTTCCCCGTGCGACAGGTGCGGCGCATGCGCGGCACCGGAAAACTCGATGTGCTGCGCGGCGGGCAAGGTCTCGGCCAACCAGGTGCCCGCTGCCGGCGGCGTCAGCGTGTCGAGCGCGCCGTGCAGCACCAGGGTCGGTTGCGTCAGCTGCGGCAGTTCCGCGCGCAGGTCGGTATCGCGCAAGATCGTCAGTCCACCCGCCAGCGCCTCGCGGCTGGGTGCGGGCGTGGCTAGCAGCGTCTGCCGCAATTGCTGCAGCATTGCCTTCTGTCCGCTCATGCCACGCGTCTGCAGGCTCAGGAAGCGCAGCAGCGTGGCCTGCGAATCGGTCAGCAATGCCGCGCCGAAATCCGCCAGATCGGCGGCCGCCATCCCGCGCTGCCAGTCTTCTGATGCAACGAATTTCGGTGTCGACGCCAGCAGCACCAGGCGCGCGATCTTGTCCGGGTGATCGAGCGCTGCACGCATCGCCACCTGGCCGCCTAGCGACCAGCCGAGCAGCGTGGCCTTGTCCGGCAATTGCCGCGCCAGATCGTCCGCCCAGCCTTGCAGGGTGTTGTGCGGCAGCGCGTTGCGTCCGCCGTGACCCGGCAGGTTGAGCGCACGCACCTCGAAATCGGCGGCCAGCAGGGCAGCCAGCGCATCGAACACGCGGGCGTTCATGCCCCAGCCGTGCACCAGCGCGATTACGGGTTTAGTCGATGCCATGCAGCGCCTCGACCAACTGAGCGACATCGTCCGTGCTGTGCGCGGCCGACAGGGTGATGCGCAGCCGCGCCGTGTTGACCGGCACCGTCGGCGTGCGGATCGCCGGCACCAGCAGGCCGCGCTGCAACAGGCTTTGTGACAGCCGCACCGCGTCGGCGTTCGCCCCGATCAACAGCGGCTGAATCGGTGTGCCGGACGGCATCAGCGCGCCGTACTTCAAGCCGGCCAGTCCTTCACGCAGCTGCAGGATGTGGCTGCGCAGGCGTTCGCGCCGCGCTTCGCCCGCCTCGATCTGGCGCAGGCTTTCCAGCAGGCATGCCGCCAGCAGCGGCGGCGAGGCGGTGGTGTAAATGTAGGGGCGCGCTTTCTGGATCAACCAGTCGATCACGGATTGGTGAGCAGCCACGGCCGCGCCCGCCACGCCTGCTGCCTTGCCGAGTGTGGCCAGATAGATCACGCGGTCGCTCGCCCGGGCCTGTTCGGTGAGACCGCCGCGACCCTCGTTCAGCACGCCGAAGCCGTGCGCATCGTCGAGGTAGAGCCAGGCGTCGTAGCGTTCAGCCAGATCGAGCAGCGCCTCAACCGGCGCGAGGTCGCCGTCCATGCTGAACACCAGATCCGACACGATGAGCTTGTCCTGCGCCGTGCTTGCCGTCAGCTGGCCCTCGAGCTGCGCCAGGTCGTTGTGGCGATAGCGGGTGAAGCGCGCGCCGGACAGCTGCGCGGCATCGACCAGCGAGGCATGGTTGAGCTTGTCGGCGAACACTTCGCCGTGGCGGCCGACCAGCGCGGTCAGCACGCCGAGATTGGCCATGTAGCCGGTGGAAAACAGCAAGGCCGCCGGCTTGCCGACGAAGCGCGCGAACGCGGCTTCGAACTCGTGATGGAAACGGTGATGGCCGGTGATGAGATGCGCTGCGCCCGCGCCGACGCCGCACTGGTCGAGCGCGGCGTGCGCGGCGGCAACCAGCGCCGGATCGGCGGCAAGGCCGAGATAGTCATTGCTGCAGAAGGAAATGACGCGCTGGCCGTTGATCGTGACGTGGGCGCCCTGCGCACCGTCGAGCAGCTGGCGCCGCCGTTCGAGATGATCGGCCTTCAGCGCCGCCAGCCCCTGCTGCAGGCGGGTCAGCCCAGCAGGCACGGCGTGGCTCACAACGCGGTCAGGCCCAGCGTGTCGAACAGGCGCTGGTCACGCTCCCATTCCGGGTTGCCGGTGGTGAGCAGCTTCTCGCCATAGAAAATCGAGTTGGCGCCGGCGAGGAAGCACAGTGCCTGCACCGCGTCGCTCATCTGCTGGCGGCCGGCCGATAGGCGCACGAAACTCTTCTGCATGGCAAGCCGCGCCACCGCGATGGTGCGCACGAACTCCAGCGGGTCGAGCGCCTCGGTTCCGGCCAGCGGCGTGCCCTCGACCTGCACCAGCAGGTTGATCGGCACCGATTCGGGTTGCGGATCGAGCGAGGCCAGTTGCGCAATCAGCCCGGCGCGCTGGGTGCGCGATTCACCCATGCCGACGATGCCGCCGCAGCACACGTGCAGGTCGGCGTGGCGCACGCGTTCCAGCGTGTCGAGGCGATCCTGGTACTGGCGGGTGGTGATGACGTCGCCGTAAAACTCCGGCGCGGTGTCGAGGTTGTGGTTGTAGTAATCGAGCCCGGCCTCTTTCAGCTGCTCGGCCTGGCCGTCTTTCAGCATGCCCAGCGTGGCGCAGGTTTCCAGCCCCAGCGCTTTCACTTCGCGCACCATGTCGAGCACCGGTTCGAGGTCGCGCTGCTTGGGGCCGCGCCAGGCTGCACCCATGCAGAAGCGTGAGGCGCCGGCCGCCTTGGCGGCTTTGGCGGCAACCAGCACGTCGTCCAGATTGAGCAGGCCCTGGTTTTCCACCCCGGCGTCGTAGCGCGCCGACTGCGGGCAATAGCCGCAATCCTCCGAGCAGCCGCCGGTCTTGATCGACAGCAGGGTAGACAGCTGCACGCGGTTGGGGTCGAAGTGCGCACGGTGAACGGTTTGCGCCTGGTACATCAGGTCGGCAAAGGGCAAGGCGAACAGGGCCTCGATCTCGGCCATGGAAAGTCTGCTGACGGGTTGAGTCATATCATTCATTAATTGTCGCCTTGTAAAGTCGTCAAGTTATGCAAACGCCATACGGCGACTGGAGCTATTCGCGGACGTGCGCATCCCGCTGCGCGGGAACCCTGCTTACTGCTCATAGATCCACCTCGATGGTCATGTCCTGCCACGGTTCGCGCGCGGCCTTGTAAATATCAAACAGCGCCCACGGCACGATGATCGTCACCGCCAGCCCCAGCACCAGCATCAGCCCCTGCCAGCCGCCAAGCAGGCCGTAGATCACCGGGCCGATCACCACCAGGCTGCCCATCACGCCATAAAACCGGTAGCCTGCCCACTTGTTGAAATGCGCCGCGCGCGGGTTGGGGTGGTGGGCGATGCTGGCATAGACAAAAATCGACCCGGCCAGCCAGATCATCACCGGCGGCAGCGACATCACGAAAGGCAAAAAACCGATTTTCTGGCTGGCCAGCAGCTTGCCCAGCAGCAACGCGGTCAGCGAAATCAGCATCACCGCGACGGTGATGAGGTTGAACAGCTGCGCGGCAAAACGGGAGGACGAGGCGGAGATGACGCGTTTTTCTTTCATGGCCCGGATTTTCGGGGGAGGCGCCGTCCCTGTCAAATTATGACGACCAACAAAGTGAACATCAGATCAATATTTAAGCAGGCTTTCCCTTTCACCTGCCTGCTGTGCGGCGCGACATCGGGAACCGGCCACCTCTGTAGTGCCTGCCTGGCTGGCCTGCCCTGGCACAGCCAGCCGCAGTGCCCGCAGTGCGCCATCCCCACGCCCGACGGCCAGGTGTGCGGCGCCTGCCTCAAGCACCCGCCCGCGTTCGACCGCAGCTGTGCGGCGCTGGCCTATGCGTTTCCGCTCGACCGCCTGATCCCGCGCCTGAAATATCACGGCCAGCTCGCCATCGCGCCGGCGTTGGGCGAATGTCTTGCCCAGGTCGCGGCATCCCGCCCCCGCCCCGACCGCCTGATCGCCATGCCATTGCATGCGAAACGCATCCGCGAGCGCGGCTTCAACCACGCCACCGAAATCGCACGCGAGGCGGCGAAGCGGCTCGGGCTCCCGCTCGACACCGACAGCTGTCGGCGCGTCCGCGACACCCCGCCGCAAATGGGCCTCAAGCACGATGCACGCCGACGCAATGTGCGCGGCGCATTCGTATGCACAGGCGACGTTCGGGGGCAACGCATCGCCCTGATCGACGACGTGATGACGACCGGCACCAGCCTTGACGAACTGGCCGCGACGCTGAAGCAAGCCGGCGCACGCGAGGTGACGTGCTGGGTGGCGGCGCGCACGCTACCGCCGGGTGACTGACTCAGCCGAGAGGCTTGCCTGCTCCGGTTAGATTCGAACAATCGCGACGTCTTCAGCTAGCGGCTTACTCTTTCACCACGATACGGCCGTGCATGTCCTCGTGCCCTTCGCCGCAAAAATTGTCGCAGACGAAGGGATGCTCGCCAACACGGTCTGGGGTGAAGCGCACGCGGGTGATTTGGCCAGGCGGCAGATCGGCACGCAGTTTGAGGGAAGGGATATTGAACCCATGCACAAAATCCAGCGACGAAAATTCCAGTACAACCGGCCGCCCCTTTTTCACCACGATTTCATTGGGGGTGAAAGTAAAGCGCTGTGCCGTAACCTGGATCACCTGTTCGTTAGCCGCATCTTTCCCAACATCCAATGCAGCACCGAGACAGATTCCGCTCAATCCCACCCCCAACGCCGCCCACCAAAATGTCTTCATGGCTAGCTCGCGCTCACCGGCAATTCGGTGATCCTGTAGCGCAATGCTTCAACTTCGGCCTCCACCTCGCGAAACCCGAGTCCCTTGTTCGGCGCGGCGGAGTCCCATGGCAACGGCGTGCGCTTCTCTTGCGATCCGGGCGCCGGCAGCGGAAAGACCAGGGACTTGGCTGAATGGTGGGCGATGTGTTCGGTGCGATGGTGATGTTCCTGATGGATGTGGCCATAGAACACCGTCACGTTGGCGTAGGGCATCAATATCTCAATCGCCTTGGCACCGTCGCGCGTGGCCCAATCCCATTGCGGCGCAAGATCAAACAGCGGGCGATGGGTAAGTACCACGATGGGCGCATTTTTCTTTTGCCGTGACAGATCGGCTTTCATCCACTCCAGCTGTGCATCACCGATTCGAGCCCCGGGATCGGAGACGTTGTCCAGCACGATAAAGTGCACGCCCTTGTGATCGAAGGCATAGTGCGTTTCACCAAACAACTCCCTGTAAGCCGCGCCATTGTCGAGAGAGGCATCGTGCTCACCCGGCATGAAACGCACGTTCTCCACCTTGAGCCCGCTGACGATATCGCGGAACTCGGCAAGTCGCCGGCGCCGCTCCTGGGCGTCGTCCGTTGTATGCGTGAGGTCGCCGGTGAAAACGATGAAATCCGGCTGGGTTTTCAGGGCATTCACTGCGGCCACTGCATTCTTCAGCGTGTTTGCCGCATCCGGGTTGGCCGGCCCCTTGTAGCCCCAGTGGGTATCCGAAAGCTGAACAAAATAGAAATCGTCGTAGGCGCCCGCCTTTTTATTGCTGCCAACCTCGGCCAGCGCCCGGCCCGCCAGGCCGGAAGCAAACACGGCACCGCCCCCCACGCCAAGCAGTCGCAAAAAATCCCGTCGTTGCATCATGATGTTGTCTCCTCACAGTGAATGGTTGCACCCCGAAGCATTCTTGCTTTCGAGGTGTGTCACGCATTACTGGAGAAAGCCGGGAAATATTCCCGGGCTCAGCGACAGAGGGGGCGAATATAATCGGGTCCCTTTCGGTATACATAAGGCAGGCGATGAGCGGGACTGACAGGGCGCGGCGGTTCGAAGCGGCAGTGCTGCCGCATCTGGATGCGGCCTACAACCTGGCGCGCTGGCTGCTGCGAGATGAGCAGAACGCACAGGATGTGGTGCAGGAAGCCTATTTGCGCGCCTTCAGGTTTTTTGACGGCTTTCGCGGCGGCGATGCACGGCCCTGGCTTCTGGGCATCGTGCGCAATTCATGCTTCACCTGGCTGCGCGAACGCGGTCGCGATCATGTCGAGTTCGACGAGGAACGTGACAGCGATCAGCACGATCCCGCGTTACATGAAGCAATCGACGGTCCGGAGCGGCTGTTCGAACGCAAGCTCGAACGGACGCAGGTCAATGCGGCCATCGCAATGCTGTCGCCGCTGTTTCGCGAGGTGTTGATACTGCGAGAACTCGAATCGCTGTCCTACGAGGAGATCGCTCAGGTGGTCGGCATTCCGGTGGGGACCGTGATGTCCCGGCTGTCGCGCGCCCGTTCCATGCTACGCACCGCGCTTGCTGCAGCGGATGAGGAGGACTGAATCATGGACCCACATGAAGACACTGAACTGAGCGGGATCGTCAAAATGCAGGCCGAGCGTCATGCGGCACCGGCAGCCCTGCGTGAGCGCATCCTGACGTCCATCAGACAAGCCGAAGTCCCGTCCCAGGATGTCTCGGCTCAGCACGGATCGAAATTTCAGGGCTGGCGGCAATGGCTGAATATGGGTGCGGCTTTTGCCATGGGCATCCTCGCCAGCGTCACCACTGTCTTTTTCCTGACCGCCATCAGCGCACAGGAACGCCTTGCACAAGAGGTGGTCAACAGCCATGTACGCTCACTCATGGCGGCTCACCTGGCGGACGTCACCTCCTCCGACCGCCACACCGTCAAGCCATGGTTCAGCGGCAAGCTGGATTTTTCGCCGCCCGTGCATGATTTGGCACAAGCCGGTTTCCCCCTTGTCGGCGGCCGGCTCGATTACGTCGGAGGCCGCCCCGCCGCTGCCCTGGTTTACCGGAGTCGCCAGCACACCATCAACGTCTTCGTTTGGCCACGTGACACGCGCGCACCCACGCCGCCCGCCGCTTTAGAAGTACAGGGATTCAACGTCATCGGCTGGGAAGACAAGATGATGCAGTTCTGGCTGGTGTCAGACCTCAACGTCAGCGATCTGCAACAGTTTGCTGCGCAGTTGCGCGAGGCGGCCGCAGCGGGATCACCGCGCCCCAATTCCAACGCCAAGCCCTAGTGTCAGCGGCGCTGACAGCCAGACGCGTGCGGGTCAGCCGCTAAAACCATTTCAGCACGCGACGCCTGGTATTGGCATAGCGTCACGCATAAATCTCTTCCACCGCAAAAATCCGCTGGTGTTCGCGTATGGCGTAGCGGTCGGTCATGCCGGCGATGTAATCGGCCACCGCGCGCGCGCCTTCCAGCGATTCGCGCGCCTGGTGTTCGGGCGGCAACAGGCGCGCATCGCCGGTAAACGCGGTGTAGAGATCGGTGATGATGCGGCTGGCCTTGGCGCTCATCCGCGCCACCTTGTAATGACGATACAGATGATGCAGCAGGAAGCGCTTGAGTTCGCGGTGCTCGTCGAGCAGCGCGGGGCTGAACGCCGCCAGCGGCGGCGCGGCACGCACCTCGGCCAGGGTTTGCACGCCGCTGTTCTCGATGTTTACCCGCGTGGCATTGACCAGATCGAGGACCAGCGTGTTGATGATGCGGCGCACGGTTTCGGTCACCACGCGGCGGCCATTCAGCGCCGGGTATTTGGCGCGGACCTCATTCAGGTGGCGGGCAAAGATCGTCACTTCGCTCAACTGTTCCAGCGTGATCAGGCCAGAGCGCAGGCCGTCGTCGACGTCGTGGTTGTTGTAGGCGATCTCGTCCGCCAGGTTGGCGATCTGCGCTTCCAGCGAAGGCTGCTGCTTGTTCAGAAAGCGCTCGCCGACATCGCCGAGCTTTTCGGCATTGATGAGCGAGCAATGCTTGAGGATGCCCTCGCGCGCCTCGAAGGTCAGATTGAGTCCGTCGAATTCGGCGTAGCGCTCCTCCAGCAGGTCCACCACGCGCAGCGATTGCAGGTTGTGCTCGAAGCCGCCGTGTTCGCGCATGCAGGCGTTCAGCGCATCCTGCCCGGCGTGGCCGAACGGCGTGTGTCCGAGATCGTGCGCCAGCGCCACCGCTTCCACCAGGTCTTCGTTCAGGTTCAGCAATCGGGCAATGGTGCGGGCGATCTGCGCGACCTCGAGGCTGTGGGTGAGCCGGGTGCGAAACAGGTCGCCCTCGTGGTTCACGAACACCTGGGTCTTGTATTCCAGCCTCCGGAACGCGGTGGAGTGAATGATGCGGTCGCGGTCGCGCTGGAACTCCGAGCGCGGCGTGGCGGGCGCTTCGAAGTGTTGCCTGCCACGGGTCTCGGCGGAGTGGGCTGCGTAGGGTGCGAACACTTCCATGACGGCTCCTTTAGCTCGGCGCGGTCAACACGCCGGTCAACACATCGGCCGGCACATCGCCGGTGACCACTGCCTCGCCCAGCTTTTTCAGCAGCACGAAGCGCATTTTTCCGCCCTCGACCTTCTTGTCGTGGCCCATGTATTCCAGATAGGTGTCCACGCCCAGGTCCGGCGCCACGTCCGGCAAGCCTGCGGCGCGGATCAGCGCACGGGTGCGCTCGACGTCCGCCTCTGCGAGCCAGCCCATCCGCCGTGAAGTCTCAGCCGCCATCACCATGCCGGCCGCCACCGCCTCGCCGTGCAGCCAGGTGCCGTAGCCCATGCCGGTCTCGATCGCGTGGCCGAAGGTGTGGCCCAGATTGAGGATCGCGCGGATGCCGCCCTCGCGCTCGTCCTGCCCCACCACCTGCGCCTTGATTTCGCACGAGCGGAAAATGGCATGGGTAATCGCCGCCGGGTCGAGCGTCCGCAGCTTGTCCATGTTGGCTTCCAGCCAGGCGAGGAATTCGGCGTCCCAGATCAGGCCGTACTTGATCACCTCGGCCAGCCCCGCCGACAGTTCGCGCGGCGGCAGGGTTTTCAGGGTGTCGGTATCGGCCAGCACCAGCTTCGGCTGATAGAACGCACCGATCATGTTCTTGCCGAGCGGATGGTTGATCCCGGTCTTGCCGCCCACCGACGAATCGACCTGCGACAGCAGCGTGGTGGGAATCTGCACGAAGGGCACCCCGCGCTGGTAGCAGGCCGCCGCGAAACCGGTCATGTCGCCGATCACGCCGCCGCCCAGCGCGATCAGCGTGGTCTTGCGCTCGGCGCGGTCAGTCAGCAGCGCGTCGAAAATCCGGTTCAGCGTTTCCCAGTTCTTGTAGGCCTCGCCGTCCGGCAGTACCACCTGCGCCACCTTCACCCCGCCGGCCTGCAGCGTCGCCGTCAGCTGCGCCAGATACAGCGGCGCCACCGTGGTATTGGTCACCACCATCACGCGTGTCTGCGCCAGATGCGGCACGATCAGCTCAGCCCGGCTCAGCAGGCCGGCGCCGATGTGAATGGGGTAGGAGCGGTCGCCGAGATCGACGGTGAGGGTTTGCATGGGAAAACCGTGGGAATGGACGTATGGACAGATTGTAACCAAAGCAGGGACGCCAGCGCTTTATGCCATGGGCACTCACCGCGAACGTCTGCGACACTCCGGCCAAGTCGCTTTGCTTCCTCGCCGACTCAACCCATAATCCGGCCATGGACAACTTCGACCCCACGCTGATCTCTGTCGTCATGCCCTGCCTCAACGCCGCGCCCTTTGTGGAAGAGGCGGTTGAAAGCGTGCTCGCACAAAGTTATCCCCGTGTCGAACTCGTCGTGGTGGACGACGGCTCCAGCGACGGCTCGAGCGACATCCTGCAGCGTCTGGCGTCTGACAATCCCGAACGCATCACCCTGATCTTCCAGAGCCGTGCCGGCCCCTTTGCCGCGCGCAACCTTGCGCTCGCTCACGCCAACGGCAACTACATCGCCTTTCTTGACGCCGACGACACCTGGCAGCCGGACGCGCTGAGCCGGATGCACGACGCGCTCGAAACCCGGGAAGCCGACATCGCCTATTGCGGCTGGCAGAACATCGGCATCGCAGCGACCGACACCCAACCCAAT
>DATMWS010000084.1:0-2635 GCA_035562135.1 Thiobacillus sp.
GGGTGCAATCAAAGTGTCGCGTCTGGATGCGCCGCGCTTGGCCGATCTCGCCGACAGCCCGCAATGGAACAACACCGGCGGCAACGCGGTGATCCAGTTCGCCCGCCAATTGCAGCATCAGGGCGGCATCAAGGCGGTCAAACCGCCCAAGGGATTAGGGCTGGCACTGCGCCCCTACCAGCGCGAAGGGCTGGCCTGGCTGCAATACCTGCGCGAGCAGAATCTGGCGGGCATTCTGGCCGACGACATGGGGCTGGGCAAAACCGCACAGACGCTGGCGCACCTGCTGCTGGAAAAACAGGCCGGGCGGCTCGATCGCCCGGCGCTGGTGGTCTTGCCCACCTCACTGATTTTCAACTGGAAGCGCGAGGCCGAACGCTTTGCCCCCGCCCTGAACGTGCTGTCGCTGCACGGCAAGGACCGCGCCGAGCGCTTCGGCGACATCCCGCAACACGACATTGCGCTCACCACCTATCCGCTGCTGTGGCGCGACCACGACACGCTGGGCAAAATCGACTGGCACCTGCTGATTCTGGACGAAGCGCAAACGGTGAAAAACGCGGGCAGCCGCGCCGCCAGGATCGTGCGGGACATCAAGGCGCGGCATCGCCTGTGCCTCACCGGCACGCCGCTGGAAAACCACCTGGGCGAACTGTGGGCGCAGTTTGATTTTCTGTTGCCGGGCTTTCTGGGCGACAGCAAGCAGTTCACCCGCGCCTTCCGCACCCCGATCGAAAAACACGGCGACGCGATCCGTGCCGGGATTTTATCCAAGCGCATCGCGCCGTTTATTTTGCGGCGGCGCAAGGAAGATGTGGCCAAGGAATTGCCGCCCAAAACCATCATCGTGCGCACCGCCGAAATCGTCGGCGGCCAGCGCGACTTGTACGAAACCGTGCGCAGCGCGATGGATGCCAAGGTGCTGGAAGCCATCGCGCAAAAAGGCTTCGCCCGCAGCCAGATCGTGATTCTGGATGCGCTGCTGAAGCTGCGTCAGGTGTGCTGCGACCCGCGCCTGCTCAAAAGTGTGGGCGCGCAGAAGGTCAAGGAACGCGCCAAGCTTGACCTCTTGATGGACATGCTGCCCGAACTGCTCGACGAAGGTCGCAAGGTGCTGCTGTTCTCGCAGTTCACCTCGATGCTCGCCCTGATCGAGCTGGAACTGGCCGCACGAAAGATCGAATACGTCATCCTCACCGGCGGCACCCAGGATCGCGAAACCGTCATCCGCAACTTTCAGGAAGGCGACGTACCGGTGTTTCTCATCAGCCTCAAAGCCGGCGGCGTCGGCATCAACCTCACCGCCGCCGATACCATCATCCACTACGACCCGTGGTGGAACCCCGCCGTGGAAAACCAGGCCACCGACCGCGCCCACCGCATCGGCCAGACCAAGCACGTGTTCGTTTACAAACTGGTGGTGGCAGGGAGCATCGAAGAAAAAATCCTCGCCCTGCAGGAGAAAAAAGCCGAACTCGCCGCCAGCGTGCTGTCGGAAGACAGCACCGCGCTCGCCAAATTCGGCGAGGCTGATATTCGCGCCTTGCTGGCACCGCTCCCCAGCGCCGACCGAGTGCCAGCATGAGCCGCTGCTTCAGTTTCCCACTGGTTGAAACCACCCAGTAGCGGCACGCACGGCGGTGGAGCGCAGTTAACGCCGCTGGCCAGTTTCAGCCTCTGCTGTCTTCACGGCCTCCGCAATAGCCACAGCATCATGGGCACGCCGAGCAGGGCGGTGAGCACGCCCACCGGCAGTTCGCGCGGCTCGATCACGGTGCGTGCCAGCGCATCGGCCAGCACCAGGAGGCTGCCGCCGGCGAGCGCGGCGGCGGGCAGCAGGACGCGGTGGCCGGCGAAGCCGAGTTTTCTCAGCGCATGCGGCACCATCAGGCCGACGAAGCCGATGCTGCCGGCCTGCGCCACCACCAGGGAGGTGCAGGCGCCGGCCAGCGCAAACAGCATCCAGCGCGTGGGCGCGACCGCCACGCCCAGCGACGCGGCTTTCAGCGGCGCCAGTTGCAGCACGTCGAGCCGCCTTGAGAGGACCATCGCTGCGCCTACCGCCAGCAGCAGCGCCGCCCACAGCAGCACGGGCTGGCTGGTCCATGCGAGATCACCCATCAGGAAGAACAGCATGCCGGGCAGGCGCTCGGCCGGGGTCACGGAGAGCACCAGCGCGATCAGGGCGCCGAAGCCGGCCGCCAGCATGACGCCGGCGAGCAGCAGCGGGGTGTGGTCGCGCGCCAGCAGCCGCCCACCGAGCGCGGCGGCCAGCGCCAGCGCCAAGAGGCTGCCGGCAAACGCGAGCAGAGATATCCACGGCCACGCCAGCCCCGCCGCCATGCCCAGCAGGGCGAGCAGGCCGGCGCCGCCGGACACGCCAAGCAGGTAGGGTTCGGCCAGCGGGTTGCGGAACAGCGTCTGCATCAGCGCGCCTGCCAGGGCCAGCAGGCCGCCGCAGGCGAACGCCGCGGCCACGCGCGGTCCGCGCAACTCGGCGAGGATCTGCATCGCCAGCTCGCGGTTGGCCGGCAGCGCACCGGCCATTAGTCCGAGGACGATCGCTGCGGGCGCAGCCAGCCCGAGCAGCAGCAGTTTGGCGGTGGAAGACAGTCTGGGCCTTACTGCTTCGGTG
>DATMWS010000085.1:0-11995 GCA_035562135.1 Thiobacillus sp.
TGGCAGCGGCGGCATCCTTTTCGCTGATTTTGCCCGGCATCGCCGCCGGCACCGAAATCCTCGGCAGCAAGCCGGCTGGCGCGGCCATCGTTGCCGCGGGACTGCTGCTGGGGGCGCTGTTCCTGCTGCTGGCCGACAAGGCGGTGCCGCACGAGCATCCCGGCGCCGGCCGCCACGGACCCGAATGGGTGCATCTGCGCCGCGTCTGGCTGATGGTATTCGCCATCGCGCTGCACAACTTCCCCGAAGGCATGGCGATCGGCGTCGGCTTTTCCGGCGGCGATACCTCAGTCGGCGTGCCGCTCGCCGCGGCGATTGCGATCCAGGACTTCCCGGAAGGGCTGGTGGTGGCGGTGGCGCTGCGCACCGTCGCCTACGCGCCATGGCAGGCCGCGCTCGCCGGCGCGCTCACCGGGCTGGCCGAGCCCCTCGGCGCCATCATCGGCGTCGCGCTCACCTCGGGATTTGCGCCGCTCTACCCGGCAGGGCTGGGCTTTGCCGCCGGCGCGATGCTGTGGGTGGTGTCGCACGAAATCATTCCGGAAACCCACCGCAAGGGCCACGAACAGGCCGCCACGCTCGGCCTCATCGGCGGCTTCGTCGTCATGATGATGCTGGATACCGCGCTGGGATAAGGCTTCAATCCGACAGGCGCGGGCACGGCCGAGTCGCTGCGCTAACGGCGGTCAGCGCAGCGACTCGGCGGGCGTTGTTGTGGCTTGGGGTGCAGGCTGGGGCTGTTCCCCCAACGCCAGCGCATAAATCCGCTGCAGGTCGTCTTCGCTGATATCGACGAAGGTGTCGATCTGGGACAGCGCGTAGACCAGGCTGCTGTGCGGAATCATGCTTTTCTCGGCAGGCATGACAACAGCTTGCGTGCGGCGATGCCAGCTTTGCGGATAGCGTCGCCAGGCGAACGGGTAGTTGAACAGTACCGCCACCGACACCAGCACGATGATATTCAGCAGCACCGGGCTGAACAGGTAGCCATAACCGAGCGCATGCACGGATTCACCCCCGAGGACGGCAAACAGCGCGGTCGCCCCGCCCGGCGGATGCAGGCAGCGCAGGCTATACATGACGGCGATCGACAGCGCCACCGCCAGCGAAGCCGCCAGCATCGGCTCGCCGCCCAGCCAGCGCGCGCAGGTGACGCCGATCAGCGCCGACACCAGATGGCCGCCCAAAACCGGCCATGGCTGCGACATTGCGCCATGCGGCGCGGCAAACAGCAGCACGGCGGAAGCGCCCATCGAGGCGATGGCCAGCATCCCGCCATGCCCGTCGATCCATAAATGGCTCGACCACAACACCGCGAGGATGCCGATCAGTCCGCCCGCGGCCGAAATCCAGTGCTCGCGTTCCGAAGCCGAGTAAGCCAGTTTGCGTACCATTATCGTGAGCCCAGATGAAGGGCGGTCTGCGTCATCAACCCGTGCTCCAGGCACGCGGGCGCCGCATGCCGGCAATTTTGCAGGCCTGCTTCACGTAGCCGTAGGGATAAAGGTCGAACAGCTTCTTCTGCGCATCCCTTCCCATCCGTTCGGCCAGGTGCTTGATGACGAAGCGGGCATCGGCGATGACCTGGTGTTCCTCGAAGTAGTCACGCATGAACCGGATCGTGTCCCAGTGGTCGTCGTTGAGCTGAATGTTCTCTTCCTGCGCCAGGACTTGGGCCAATTCCTCGTTCCAGTCGCCGGGTTCAACCAGATAACCCTCGGCATCGCGTTCGGGCATCAAGGCTGCGAGGTCGGGTGCTTGATTCATGGCAGGCTCCTTCTGTTGCAATGGAGCTAGTTTAGATATTCCTAATATATTCATCCAACGATAAATTTTGCTATCTAATATCGAATAATTCGATATATATAACCGACATGGACACCGAACTCGCCCGCACCTTTCTGATGGTCGCTGCCACCGGCAACTTCGTCGCCGCCGCCAGCCGCCTGCACGTCACACAATCGACCGTGAGCGCACGCATCCACACGCTGGAAGCCGCGCTGGGCGCGCGCCTGTTCCAGCGCGGGCGCAACGGCGCGGAACTGACGCCATCGGGCAAGCGCTTCATGCGTCATGCCAAACACCTGGTGCGCACCGTCGAACAGGCGTTGCATGACGTCGGCCTGCCGCAGGGTTTCCGTGACGTGCTGACGCTGTCGGGACGCATTGCGCTGTGGGAAGGCTTTCTGCCGCACTGGGTGGCATGGATGCGCGAGGCTGCGCCGGATGTGTCGCTGCGGCTGGAAATCGGCTTCGAGCCCGACCTCATGCAGGGGCTGATCGAGGGCACGGTGGACATCGGCGTGATGTACACGCCGACCTCACGCTCCGGGCTCATGGTCGAGCCGCTGTTCGACGAAACCCTGCTGCTGGTGACCAGCGACCTCAAGCGCGGCTGGCCGGACGCGGGCTACATCCATATCGACTGGGGGCCGGAGTTCCACGCCCAGTTCAGCGATCACTACCCCGACGCGCCGCCGCCCACGCTGGTTGCCAACATCGGCTGGCTGGGGGTGCAGCAACTGCTGACCTACGGCGGCAGCGGGTATTTTCCTCAGCGTCTGGTGCGGCGTTATATCGAGGCAGGGCAGTTGTGGCGCGTGCCGCAGAGCCCGCAGTTCAAACTGCCGGCCTGGATGGTGTTTCCGCGCGACAGCGACAGCAGCACGCTCAAAAATGCGCTCGACGGCCTGCGCACCCTGGCGCGCGAGGAACAGGCGCGCACCTGAAAACCTGCCGGTCAGCCGCGCCTGCCCTTGTTCAACAGGCTGATGATCGACACCGCCGGCTCCGCCAGATCGGCCAGCGTGTAGTGCCCGGCATGCTCGAGGAATTGCCGCTGCGCACCGAGCAGGATGTTTTTCAGCGCGCAGTTTTTCTTGATGATGCAGATCGGCTCGTCGCAGTTGACCGGTTCCAGCGTCGCCTCCATCAATTCGATCACGCTGCGCAAATCGATGGCCTCCTTGGGCTGGCCGAGCTTAATCCCGCCGTGCTGGCCCCGGCTTGCGTGGATCAGCCCGGCGCCGGCCAGCTTGTGCACGATTTTCATGATGTGGCTGCGCGACACGTCGAATTTCTCGGCGATCTCCTGCACCGTTGACAGCCGATCCTCCGGCATCGACGCCAGATAAATCAGCACCCGAAAAGCATAGTCCGTATGTTTGGTGAGCCGCATGCGTCGATGTCCTTCAATCGTTTGCGGGCATTTTACTTGACCCGCCCCATTAGATTCATCTAATATTCCAATTCAAACATTCATTTAGTTTGAATGTTTGAATATCCACCAGAATGCTCAGGAGAAATCATGCTATCTGCCGAAACGTTGGCAACGATCAAATCAACCGCGCCGCTGCTCGCCCAGCAGGGGAAGGCGATTACCGACCTGTTTTATTCCAAGCTGTTCAAGCAGCATCCGGAATTGCAGCACATCTTCAACATGGCCAATCAGGCGCAGGGCGAGCAATCCCGTGCGCTGGCCGAATCGGTGTTCATGTACGCCACCCATATCGACGCGCTGCAGAACCTGGGGCCCATGGTCAGCCGCATCGCCCACAAGCACGCCAGCCTGCAGGTTGCGCCCGAGCACTACCCGATTGTGGGGAAATATCTGCTGGAAGCCATCCAGGACCACCTCGGGCTGGAACCCGACCATCCCGTTCTCGGCGCCTGGGCCGAAGCCTACGCCCAACTGGCCGGCATCTTCATCCAGACCGAGGAAGGCATCTACAGCCACAACGCCATGAAACCCGGCGGCTGGCGCGGGTTCCGCCCGTTTGTCATTCGCGACATCCGGGACGAGGCCAGCGGCATCAAGTCGGTTTATCTGCAGGCAGAGGACGGCCAAGCCATCGCCGGTTTCGAACCAGGGCAATATCTCGGCATCAAGGTCAGGGTACCGGGGCATGAATACGACGAGATCCGCCAGTATTCCCTCTCGGACGCGCCCGGAAAAGAGGACTACCGCATCACCGTCAAAGCCGAAGGCACGCCGCCCAGCCACGAAGGCAAGGTCTCGAACCACCTGCACAACGCGCAGCCGGGCGACCGGGTGTGGGTGCAGCCGCCGACGGGGGATTTCACCATCAAGCATCCCGACAAGGAACTGGTTCTGATTGCAGGCGGCGTGGGCATCACGCCCTTATTGAGCATGCTGCTGCACCGCATCGAAACCCGAGACGATGTGTCCGATATGGTGTTCATCCATTGCTGCCGGGACAAGGCACATCACGTGATGGGGGATGAACTGCGCCGACTCAGTGCCCAGCACGGCTTCAGCTACTATGTCAGCTATGAAACCGGCAGCGGCGCCGACCACCAGGGCTATCTCGACCAGACGGTCTTGTCGCAATGGCTCACGCAGCCGGCCGCCGAGGTGTATTTTTGCGGGCCCAAGCCGTTCATGGCCGCGGTCAATGCCCAGCTTCTGCAACTGGGTTTTCGGGACGAACAGCTGCATTACGAAGTCTTCGGCCCCAGCACCCGCTTGCTGACGCACTGACCGGATGGGCGCTTGTCATGCAAGCGCCTGTCCTCAGGGCTTTCTGGCCACCAACTCCACCAGCGCCGACATCCCGTGATGGTGCGTGCCTTCGCTGATGAACGATTCGTGATCGCGCAAATGCAGGATTTCCCAGTCGCCGAACCATTCACGTAAAAGATCTGCGGTGTACATGTTGGCGGCACTGGGCGGGCCGCCGGTGGCGAATTCGATCTGCTTCGGCGTGTAGCCCTGCAGGATGAGTACGCCGCCCGGCTTCAGTGTGCGGCGAATGCCGGCGATGATGCGGTCGCGCTCGGGCGGCGGCGCAAACTGGATGAAGATGGCCGCCACCAGATCGTAGGCTGCCTCCGGCCAGGTCCAGTCGAGCACGTCGGCCTGCTCGATTTCCAGCGTCACCCCCCGTTCTCCGGCCAGCTTGCGGGCTTTCTCCAGCGCCAGCGGCGACACGTCGATCGCATGCACCTGCGCGCCCTGTTCGGCCAGCCATACGCCGTTGCGACCTTCGCCGTCGGCAATCGCCAGCACCTGCATGCCGGGGCGGATCAGCGCGGCCTGGCTCGCCAGAAACACGTTCGGTGCTGTGCCGAAGATGTAATCGTCGGTGGCATAGCGCGCGTTCCAGAAATCTGAACTCATGCCTATTTGGCGTGGGTGGTGAGCAGGCGTTCAAGCTGCGCGGCCGGCACCATGCCGGGGACACGCTGGCCGTTGGCGAAGAACAGCGTGGGCGTGCCGGACACCTTCAGCTTGCCGCCCAGCGCGATGGTGGCGTCGACCGGGTTGCTGCATTTGCCGTCGTTGTTCGGCACCGTACCGTGGGTGATGTAGTCATCCCAGGCCTTGTTGCGGTCGGGCGCGCACCAGATCTGCTTCGAAGCCTGTACCGCCTTGGGATGCAGGCCCTCGATCGGGTAGAGGAAGGTGTAGACGGTGATGTTGTCGACCTTGGCGAGTTCGGCCTCGAACTTGCGGCAATAGGGGCAATCGACGTCGGAGAACACCGCCAGCTTGCGCGCACCGCTGCCCTTCACGGTTTTCAGTGCGTTGTTCAGCGGCAGTGTGTCCCACTTCACCGCCTGCAATTTGTTCAAACGCGCCTGCGTCAGATTGGTGCGGTTTTTCAGGTCGATCACGTCGCCGGTAAACACGTATTGCGCCTTGGCGTCGACGTAAATCAGCTGGCCATCGA
This sequence comes from Thiobacillus sp., assembly GCA_035562135.1. Taxonomy (GTDB): domain Bacteria; phylum Pseudomonadota; class Gammaproteobacteria; order Burkholderiales; family Thiobacillaceae; genus Thiobacillus. Next base: position 5,694 of record DATMWS010000085.1, read on the forward strand.
GATAGACCTCGAACAGTCCACTGTAAGGCGTTTTTTGCACCGAACTGATGGTGGCGCCGGGGAACTGCTGCGTCAGCGCCTTGCGGATGACGGGCTCGTTGGCCTGCGCGGTCGCGGCAAACATCAGGGTAGCGGCTAGCGCCAGGGTAGTGAATTTCATTAGAGACTCCAGGGAAAAATCAAAAAAAACGTCAGGACATGGCCCCGCGCACCAGCGCTGCTTTCAACGGCGGCAGCTGGTTGACGATCGTCATTCCGGCATTGCGCAGCCACGCGGCGCGGCTGTCGGCAAACAGATGATGCAGGCCGTGGGTGAGCGCCTGCATGCGTCGCACCGGCTCGGCGCGCTGGCGGGCGTATGCCTGCAACACCCTCACATCGCCACAACGGGTGCGGCGATGCTGCGCCAGCACGTCATCCAGCGCTTCGGCGTCGCCAAACCCAAGATTCACGCCCTGCCCCGCCAGCGGATGCACGCCATGCGCCGCATCGCCGATCAGCGCCACGCCCGGCGCCACGACCGAATCCACCCGGATCAAGCGCAGCGGAAACGCGGCGGCGGGGGTCAGCAGGCGCAAAGCACCCAGCCTGCCGTGGCCCGCCGCCTGCACCTTTTCGACGAGTGCCGCCGCATCCAGCGCGATCAGTTCGTCCGCATGCTCGCCACGAGTTGACCAGACCATCGACAGGCGGTTCCCGCTCAGCGGCAGCCAGGCAAGAATATCGCTGTCAAAAAACCACTGGAAAGCCGTGCCGCGATGCGGGCGCTCGCATTCGAAATTCGCCACCACGCCGCTCTGGCCATAGGGCGTCAGCGTCGAGCCGAGGCCCGCCCATTCACGGATGCGCGAGGCGGCGCCGTCGGCGCCGACGATCAGTTCGGCCTGCAGGACCGATCCGTCGGCCAGCTTGAGTTGCGAGTGCGGCTCGCCCCATTCGATCGACTCGATCGCGGCCGGGCAGTGCAGCGCCACGCTGCCGTCAGCTTGCAGCGCCTGCCACAGCGCATGCTGCAGGCGCCCGCTTTCGACGATGGTGGCGAGGTGCGACACGCCCGCTTCGTAGGCGTCGAGCCGGATCGCGCCGAAGCTGTCGCCCGCCACGTCCATGCGGTACACCGGCTGAACCCGGCTTGCGTCCATGCGCTGCCAGGCGCCGAGGCGTTCGAGAAAACACTGGCTGGCCGGGCTGATGGCATAGATACGGGTGTCCCAGATTTCATCCGGAATAGGGGGCGGCTGGCGCTCGACCAGCGCGACCCGCAGCCCCTGCCGGCCGAGCGCCAGCGCGGCCGCAGCGCCGACCAGACCGGCGCCGACGATGACGACCTGATAGCGTTCGCCGCTCATCCGCGCGCCCCGAAAATCATCCGCCGTGCGACAAAGGCTTTCAGCGGCGGGAACACCTCCAGCGCCAGCAGGCCCAGCCCACGCGCGTGGCGCAGCGGGGCGATGTCGTTGGAGAACACGCGCACCAGAAAATCGGTGAACCCCACGCCGCCGAGCACGTCCAGGCGCCGCCCGCGCGCATAAGCGGCCAGCATGGCGGCGCTGCCCAGCGCTTCCGCAGCCGTATCGCCGCACAGGCTCGCCAGTTCCCAGGCATCGCGCAGGCCGATGTTGAACCCCTGGCCCGCAACCGGGTGCAGCATCTGCGCGGCATTGCCGATGCGCACCACGCGGTCGGCGGCCTCGCTGCCGCGGTAGGCGAGTTTCAGCGGGAAAGTCTTGCGCGGGCTGGCGTGCAGGAAGCGGCCCTGGCGCCCGCCGAAGTGACGGTACAAGGCAGCGAGAAATTCAGGGTCGGGAAGTTGGGCAATGCGCTCGGCGTCTTCCCGCTTGGCGGTCCATACCAGGGCATACGATCTTTCACGGGCTTCAGCCCGTAGAAAGTCGGAGTCCCCTTGTGGGGCGTAGCGGTCGCCCTTGGGCATACGATCTTTCACGGGCTTTAGCCCGTAGAAAGTCGGAGTCCCCTCGTGGGGCAGCAGGGCGGCTGGACCTTCCGGAGTGAAGCGTTCGAACGCCTGGTTCGCATGCGGCAATTCGGTCTGCACTTCGCACACGACCGCCATCTGGTCGTAATCGCGTTCGAATCTGGGTTTGGGCGCCGCCTCGCCGCGCCCGCCGTCGGCCACCACCACCAGCGGCGCGGCGACGCTGCGCCCATCGGCCAACTGCAGCGTGGCGGCTTCCACCCCGGATTCGATGTGTTCCACCGCCACGCCATATTCGACCGCGATACCCGCATCGGCCAGTGCACGTTTCAGCGCAGCGGTCAGCGTAGCGTAGGGCAGCACATAACCTAATGCCGGCACGTTCACCTCATCGGCCGATAGCCGCGCCACGCCGAGCGCGCCACGCTGGGAAATATGAATGCGGGTGATCGGGGTGACGCCGTCGAGTTGCGCCCATACCCCGAGGCGTTCGAGGATCAGGCGCGAGCCGTGCGACAGCGCCAGGGTGCGGGTATCGGCGCGCGCGTTTTCCGGCTGCGCCTCGAGCACGCGCGCCGCGATGCCCTGCTGCTGCAGTGCCAGCGCGCACACCGCGCCGACCGGGCCGGCGCCGACGATCAGCACGCGGCTCACCCGTTCATCCACGCTTCGATCTCGGCCACGGTTTTCGGCGGCGTGGTCAGCACCTCGCAGCCGGACTCGGTCACCGCCACGTCGTCCTCGATGCGGATGCCGATGTTCCACAGGGCCTTGGGCACGTCGTCCGCCGGGCGAATGTAGAGGCCGGGCTCGACCGTCAGCGTCATGCCGGGCACCAGCGGGCGCCATTCGCCCTGCAGCTTGTATTCGCCGGCGTCGTGCACGTCCATGCCCAGCCAGTGGCCGGTCCGGTGCATGTAGAAACGCGTGTAGGCCTCCGACTCGAGCAGACCGTCGACCTCGCCATGGAGCAGGCCGAGGTCCACCATGCCCTGCGTCAGCACCCGCACCGCCGCCTCGTGCGGGGCGTTCCAGTGGCTGCCCGGCCGCACCTCGTCGATGGCCGCCGCCTGCGCGGCCAGCACCAGTTCGTAGGCATCCTTCTGGGCCGCCGAAAAGCGGCCATTCACCGGGAAGGTGCGAGTGATGTCGGCCGCATAGCTGCCGAACTCGGCCGCGGCGTCGATCAGCAGCAGGTCGCCATCGCGCAGCGGCCGGTTGTTGAAAACGTAGTGCAGCACGCAGGCGTTGGCGCCGCTGGCGACGATGGAGGTATAGGCCGGCGCCTCGGCGCCGCCGCGGCGGAAAGCGGAGAGCAGTTCCGCCTCGATCTCGTATTCGTGGCCGCCCGGCCGGGTTGCGCGCATGGCGGCGCGATGCGCACCGGTGGAGATCTCGGCGGCGCGTCGCATCAGGGCGAGTTCGTGGCCGTCCTTGATCAGGCGCATCTCGTCCAGCCAGATGCGTGCGTCCACCAGGCGGTTGGGCGCATGCACCCCGCCGCGCGCCTTGCCGCGCACCGCGTTGAGCCAGCCCATCATCTGCGTGTCCCAGGCCATGTCGCGGCCGATGAGGTAGGACAGCATCGGCTGATTCTCCAGCAGTTTGGGCAGTTCCGCATCGAGCGCGTCGTAGGAGAAAGCTTCGTCGAAGGCGAAGGTCTCGCGGGCCGCCGCCGGCCCATAACGGAACCCGTCCCATATCTCCCTTTCCTCGTTCCGCTCGCGGCAGAACAGGATGTGGCGCGGCTCTGCGCCGCCCACCAGCACCACCACCGCCTCGGGTTCGTTGAAGCCGGTCAGCCAGTAGAAATAGCTGTCGTGCCGGTAAGGATAGTGGGTGTCGCGGTTGCGCGGCACCTCCGGGGCGGTGGCGATGACCATCACGCCTTCGCCCATCTGCTCCAGAACCCGCTGGCGGCGGGCATAGTAAATTGCGGAATCAGGCTGCATGCTGTCTCAGTTCCTTGTCCAGGGCGATCAGGCGGGCCGGCGTGCCGACGTCTTCCCAGCGCCCGGCATAGTGTTCGCCGCTCATGCGGCCGGCCTCGATCGCCAGCCGCAACAACGGCGCCAGCGGGGCCTTTTCGCCCGCCGGGGTATGGGCGAACAGCGCACGGTGGTAGACGCCGATGCCGGAGAAAGTGAGCCGCGCAGGATGCGACGTCAGCGGCGCATCGGCGTTCGTCACCCGGCCGCCGTCGAGCACGAAATCGCCCTGCGGATGGTGCGGCGGGTTGTCGACCAGCACCAGATGCGCCTGGTCGTGGCCGGCGGCGAGGCGCGCCATCGGCTCGGCCAGCCGGCTGAAATCGAATTCACAGTAAATGTCGCCGTTCACCACGGTAAATACCTCGGCATCAATCAGCGGCAGCGCGGTGGCAATGCCGCCAGCGGTTTCCAGCGCGCTGACTTCGCGCGAATAGTCGATCGACACGCCGAACGCGGCGCCGTTCCCCAGCGCCGCCTCGATCTGGTCGCCGAGATGGGCATGATTGATGACGATGTGGGTAAAGCCCGCCGCGCGCAGGCGCTCGATGTGCCAGACGATGAGCGGCTTTCCGCCTGCCTGCAACAGGGGCTTGGGCGTATGGTCGGTGAGCGGGCGCATGCGCTCGCCGCGTCCGGCGGCGAGGATCATTGCAGTAGACATTGCAATCACTGCTCTTTAATTTTCAGCTTGGCAAGAATTTGCAGTTTCGCTAGGTAAGTATCCATATTTTTAGCGCTGTGCGTCGGAACACATCCATCGTTGTAAAGAAATATCTCATCAGGGTTGTCATCCCCCTTCCAAGATAATTTGGCAGCGGTAGCAGGTCCTATTCCTTCGAGTTGCACTGCGACTGGGTACTCGTCGTATTTCACATGCGAGTGTGTGAAGAACCCAACAGGTTTGTACTCTCGATTGAGAACTACGTAACGTCCATCCTCTTGCTTGCGCAGGCAATACGGCATGAATACTGAGCGAAAATCACCAAGTGGCATAAGAGCTCCTAAAGTTAATCATCCGTCTAAGCGTATACCCGCTTAACGCACAGGACTTGAAGTTCAAATAGTAATCGCAAACGTTCAACCATCTCTGCCCTGGTTTTGATCTTCATCCCCTTACAGACCCGCCGAAAATTGGGCCTGTCGGGTGGATCAGCGGCAAAGGTGTCTGAAGCCCCGCTCACAAAAAACCAAATTAAAAACAGCAAAAGCGGGGCGAGTTCTTTGACGCCCGCCCGGCAGGCTCGGTTTTCGGGAATTTGGGGATGAGCGGGGTCGCCTTTTCTTTAGTTACTTTCTTTTGGCGAAGCAAAAGAAAGTGACTAGCCGCCGGGCTACCCCCGGCCAACGGACTCATGCCATGCGATGGTTTAACCACCAAGCGTACGCCGCGCCAAACTTAAAGACTGGATTGCTTCGTCGCTGTGCTCCTCGCAATGACGGCGCCTTGCGGGAAAGCATCCTCCGAGCTTCATCCGCCCCCTAAAAGGTATACCCCACCTGCGGCTGCTTGTCCTGCAGCGCATCGATCAAAAACAGCAACTGCTTCAGTTCGTCGTAGCGCTCGCAGACGGTGCGCAGGTAATGCATCACCAGCGGCATGTCCTTCAGATACCCATCCTTGCCGTCGCGGTGATACAGCCGGGCGAAGATGCCGAGCACCTTGATGTGGCGCTGCGCGCCCATCCATTCGAAGTCGCGATAAAACGCGCCGAAGTCTTCGCGCACCGGCAGGCGGGCGGCGCGCGCCTTTTCCCAGTAGCGGATCACCCAGTCGATTTGCTGCTCCTCGTCCCACTGGATATAGGCGTCGCGGTAGATCGACGCGAGGTCGTAGGTGATGGGGCCGTACACCGCGTCCTGGAAGTCGAGGATGCCGGGGTTGGGATCGGACACCATCAAGTTGCGCGAATGCCAGTCGCGGTGCACATACACCTGCGGCTGTGCAAGGTTGTTGGCGAGCAGGCGCGCGAACACGGTGTCGAGGATGGCCTTCTGCTCGTCTTTCATGGTGACGCCGAGGTGCTTCGCCACATACCACTCGGGGAAAAGCATCAGTTCGCGAGTCAGCAGCGCACGGTCGTATTCCGGCAGCACGCCGGGGCGGCTCGCCTGCTGGATACGAATCAGCGCGTCGTTCGACGCCAGATACAGCTCGCGCGCGACGCCTTGATCGAGCGCGGCGTTGTTCAGGGCCGACAGATAGGTGGTATTGCCCAGATCGGTCAGCAGCAGGAAGCCCTGATCCAGATCCTGCGCCAGCACCTGCGGCACATGCACCCCGGCGTCGGCGAACAACTTGGCGACGGCGATAAACGGGCGGCAATCCTCGTGCGCCGGGGGCGCGTCCATCACGATATAATCGCGGCCTTTGGCAG
>DATMWS010000086.1:0-26453 GCA_035562135.1 Thiobacillus sp.
CCGCAAGGCCGCCACTGAGGAGAATTGTTCGTGAGCCAACGCCCTTTCAATGTGCTGTTCCTGTGCACCGGCAATTCGGCGCGCTCGATTCTGGCCGAATCGCTGCTGAACAATTTCGGCAAGGGACGCTTCCGGGCGTTCAGCGCGGGCAGTCATCCGGGCGGACAGGTCAATCCGTTTGCGCTGGAACTGCTGGAAAAGAACCATTTCCCCACCGGCGAACTGCGCAGCAAGCCGTGGGACGAATTCGCGCAGCCCGATGCGCCGCAACTCGATTTTGTCATCACGGTGTGCGACAACGCAGCGGGTGAAGTCTGCCCGGTGTGGCCGGGGCAACCGATCACCGCGCACTGGGGCATCCCTGATCCGGCTGCAGTGCAAGGCAGCGACGACGTCAGGCGCCATGCATTTGTCGACGCCATGAGCCAGCTGCAGCGCCGCATCTGCATGTTTACCAGTCTGCCGTTCCGGACGCTGGACAGCATCAAGCTGCAGACAGCCGTGCGTGACATCGGGAAGACGGCATGAGCGCGCCAACTTTGATGGAGTTCGCCCGATGAGCGCGCAGTGTGAAGTGACCGGAAAGCGTGCTGTCGGCGTGTCGATGAGCCTGTTCGAGCGCTGGCTCACCCTGTGGGTGGCGCTGTGCATCGTCGCCGGCGTGCTGCTGGGCCAGCTCTTCCCGGCGCCGTTCCAGGCGCTGGGGCGCATGGAAGTGGCGCAGGTGAACCTGCCTGTCGGCATTCTGATCTGGGTGATGATCATCCCCATGCTGATGAAGATCGACTTCGGTGCGCTGCATCAGGTGAAGGCGCACTGGAAGGGCATCGGCGTGACGCTCTTCGTCAACTGGGCGGTGAAGCCATTTTCGATGGCGCTCTTGGCGTGGATCTTCATCCGTCATGTATTTGCCCCCTATCTGCCGGCGGAGCAGCTCGACAGCTACGTCGCCGGCCTCATTCTGCTGGCCGCCGCGCCGTGCACCGCGATGGTGTTCGTGTGGAGCCGGCTCACCGGTGGCGACCCGTATTTCACGCTGTCGCAGGTGGCGCTCAACGACGCCATCATGATCGTCGCCTTCGCGCCCATCGTCGGCCTGCTGCTCGGGCTGTCGGCCATCGTGGTGCCTTGGGACACACTGTTCGCCTCGGTGGTGCTGTACATCGTCATCCCGGTGATCCTGGCGCAGCTGTGGCGCAGGCTGCTGCTCAAGCGCGGGCAGGCGGCATTCGACGCGGTGATGGCACAGCTCGGCCACGCCTCGATCCTGGCGCTGCTCGCCACGCTGGTGCTTCTGTTCGCCTTCCAGGGCGAGGCGATCATCGCTCAGCCGCTGATCATCGCACTGCTGGCCGTGCCGATCCTGATCCAGGTGTTCTTCAATTCGGGCCTGGCCTACTGGCTCAACCGCAAGGTGGGCGAGAAGCACAGCGTCGCCTGTCCGTCGGCGCTGATCGGCGCGTCCAATTTTTTCGAGCTGGCGGTGGCGGCGGCGATCGCGCTGTTCGGTTTCCAGTCGGGCGCGGCGCTCGCCACCGTGGTGGGTGTGCTGATCGAGGTGCCGGTGATGCTGCTGGTGGTGAAGATCGTCAACCGCAGCAAGGGGTGGTATGAAGCGGGTCTAACTTCCAAATAAGGAAAGAACATGTTGAAACGCGCCGTACTGATTTTGATAGCCGCCACGGTGGCACTTCTTGCGCCGACTGCACGCGCAGACTTTCAGCCCAAGGCAGAACTTGTCACTGACAACGTCTACGCTCTGATCGGACCGCTGGGCCAGCGCAGCGCCGACAACGACGGCCTCAACGCCAACTTCGGCTTCGTCGTCACCCCCAAGGGGGTGATCCTGATCGATTCCGGCGCCAGCCTCTTGGGGGCCAAAAAGATCGAAGCTGCCATCCGTAAGGTGACCAAGCAGCCGGTGCGCTGGGTCGTCAACACCGGCAGCCAGGATCACCGCTGGCTGGGCAACGACTATTTCGCCGGCAAGGGCGCCGAGGTCATCGCCCTCGCACGCACCGCGGCCACCCAGGCCGAGTATGCGGCGCAGCACATGGAAGGCATGACCCGCTTTCTCGGCAAGCGCATGCAGGGCACCCAGCCGCTGCCTGCCTCCACGCTGGCGGGCGATTCGGCCACGCTGCAACGGGGCGGCGAGACGCTTGAACTGACGTACACCAATGCCCATTTCCCCGGCGACGCCTGGGTCTGGCTGCCCAGGCAGCGCGTGATGTTCAGCGGCGATCTGGTCTATGTAGACCGCCTGCTCGGCGTGCTGCCGTGGTCGAGCGTGAAGAACGGCCAGAAGGCCTTCCACGCGCTGGCCGCACTCAAGCCGGCACGCATCATCCCCGGCCACGGCCGGGTGTGCGACCTGGCGCAGGCGCAGCGCGAGACGGGCGACTATTACGACTTCCTCGCCGGCAAGGTGGGCGCCGCCGCCCGCGAGATGGAGCCGATGGACGCGACGCTCGACCGCTACGCCGACCTGCCCAAATTCAGGCACCTGGAGAACTACGGCGACCTGCACCGCGCCAATATGAACCGCGCGTTTACCGAGTTCGAGTCGCAGTAATGTTCGACGCCTTCGCCAGCCTGCTGGTCTTTGATCTCGCCGGCTTGGCGCCGGACACCCCGCTGGGCGCGGCGCTGCACTTCTTCGTCATGGACGTGGCGAAGATTCTGGTGCTGCTGACCGCGGTGATCTACCTGATGGGCTGGCTGCGTGCGCTGCTCACCCCGGAGCGGGTGCGCGCGATGATGCGCGGCCGCTCCGGCCCGGGCGCGCGCCTGATGGCGGTGGGGCTGGGCGCGGTGACGCCGTTCTGTTCGTGTTCATCGATTCCGCTGTTCATCGGCTTCGTCGAGGCCGGCATCCCGCTCGGCGTGACACTGTCGTTCCTGATCGCCAGTCCGATGGTCAACCAGGTCGCGGTGGTGGTGCTGGCCGGCGTCATCGGCTGGCAGATGACGCTGTTCTACGTGCTCACCGGCCTGACCGTCGCCTTCGTCGGCGGCTATGTGCTGCAGGCCTTCAGGCTGGAACGCTGGGTCGAGGACTACGTCTGGAAAATCCACATGGGCGAGGCGGCGCTGCAAGAGGAACGCGACAACAGCCTGCGCGCCCGCCACGACTACGCCTGGAACGAGGTGCGGCAGATCGTCGGACGCATCTGGAAATATGTGTTCATCGGCGTCGGCATCGGTGCCGTCATCCACGGCTATGTGCCGGCAGACTTCGTTGCAAGGATCGCCGGCGACGGCAGCGTGCTGTCGGTCATCGTCGCCGTGCTGGTCGGCGTGCCGATGTATTCCGACGCGGTCGGCATCATCCCGGTGGCGGAAGCGCTGCTCGGCAAGGGCGTGCCGCTCGGCACCGTGCTGGCTTTCATGATGGCGGTGATCGCGTTGTCGCTGCCGGAGATGCTGATCCTGCGCAAGGTCGTCAAATGGCCGCTGCTCGGTATCTTCGCCGCCTATCTCGCCACCGCCTTCGTGCTGGTCGGCGTCCTGTTCAACGCCTTGAGGCCTGTCATCGCATGAGGTCCGAACTGCATCCATCCATCGTCGCCCTGGTTTCGCTGGCGGCCAACGTCGCGTCCAACCATCCCGGCCAGGGCCTGTGCCAGATCGAACGCCTGAAGGGCTACGGCGTGTCGCGCGAACAGATCGACACGGTGATCGAGATCGCCCGCCATATCCGCGACGAAACCGCGCAAAAACTCGACGCCCGCTTCGACGAGGCCTACGCTGCCCATTTCGAACCCGGGGCGGCCGACAAGCTCGCCGGCATTGCGGTGGCGGGCGGCGGCGCCTGCTGCACGCCTACGCCCTCCGGTAAATCATGCTGCTGAACAGGAGGATTCCATGAAAGACATCAAGGTATTGGGTAGCGGCTGCGCCAACTGCAAGACCACGCTGAAGCTCATCGAGGAGGTCGCGCAGGCGCGCGGTGTGGCGGTCAAACTGGAGAAAGTCGAGGACATGGCGGCCATCCTGGGGTACGGCATCATGTCGACCCCCGGCGTGGTGATCGACGGCAAGGTGGTGCATGCCGGAGGCGTGCCGGACCGCAAGAAGATCGAGGGCTGGCTCTGACGGGGGAAGCGGCGGATGGCGTTGTGCCCGATGTGTCGATGGATTGTTATGGCCGGACAGGTCAACACGGCCTGAGCCACCCGGCGCAAAGCTGTCGTGGCAGGAAAAAAAACGGGGCACGCAAGGTGCCCCGTTTGCATTGCTCCCGGCTGTTTCAGATTGCGTAACGCCGCGACTTGAAGCTCACCGTGGACGTGTAGTCGCCGCGCGTTGCCTTGCGCAGGTTGGCCCAGGTGCCCTTGTAGTAGGGAATGACATTGCGGTCGACCGCCTCGGTCGTCACGTCGCCCTGGATGCCGTTGTAGTGCCCGAATTGCATGAACACGTGATTGCGTTTGGCATCGTCGGTGATATAGGCCATGGCATAGGTCGAACCGTAGTCGTTATACAACTCGACAATGTCGCCGTTGGCAATTCCCAGTTCCGTGGCATCGGCCGGGTTGACTTCCACCGGCGCCATCGGCCAGCGCGCCTTCATCGCCGGGTTGTACTGGTCGTGATACAGGGTCTGCCAGGCTTCGTTGGTGCGGCCGCTGTTGACCCAGAAGCGGTACTTGTCCTTCTGGGCCTGAACCGGAGCGAGCAAGCCCTTCCACGGTGAAGCCTTGAAGTGCGCCAGACCGTCGTCGGTGCCGAACTTGTCGGTGTAGAGCATCTCGGTGCCGACGAGTTTGTCGCCCTTGAGCTCCTTGATGGGCAGTTGCACCCCGTTGTTGCCGGCACGGCGCAGCAACGCGTAGGTCGCCAGGTTGCCGCTGGCGTCGCCCTGGCTGTCGATGGGCTCGGCGCCCGGCTGGCCGGCGCGGCGGAAGCCGTCGTTGAAGGCGTCCTCCTCGGTCTTCCAGTCGAAGCCCTTGAAGCGGTCGGCCATCTTGGCATTGCCTTCCTTCTCGTACATCGCCTTCATCGTGTTGGCGATGTCCGCCGCGATGAGGCAATCGGGCTTGGCGCTGCCCGGGCCATCCATGAATTTCTGCGACAGGCGCAGGCGGCGCTCGCCGTTCATGGAGGTCAGGTTCATTTCGCCCGGGTGAACGGCCGGCAGCAGCAGGTGTGCAGCCTCGGCGAGCTTGGTCGGGTAGAGGTTGATCGCGGTGACAAACAGCCCGCCCTTGTTGGCGACCGCGTCGTAGATCGCGTCCACCATTTCAGCGGTGCTGGCACCGCGTGCCTTGCGCATGGCGTCCTTGACGATTTCCGAGCGGCGCAGCACGGCCTTGCGGAAATTCTCGGCGTTATTGGTGGACTGGAAGGGATTGGCACCCCAGGCGGTGTACATCATGCCCTTGCCGGCGATGATTTCCTGGTCGTTGTAGAGCTTCTCGCCGGTGGGGTGCGGGGGCCGGGTATAGCCTTCCTGGTGGCCGCCCATGCGAACGCAGCCGGTGCCGCGACGGCCGCCGACGTTATGGGTGGCGATGACGAGATCGAGTAGCGAGGACTGGATGGCGTAGTTGTCATTGCCCCAGATGATGCCTTTCTCGTAGGCGTGCATGGTGCGCTTCATCGCGCCGCCGGCCTTGGGCTTGTAGGCCCAGTCGGCCGCCTGCTTGAGCTTGGCCACGGATACACCGGTGATCCTGCTGCATTCATCCAGGCTCATCTTGTTGGCGTTGGCCGCCTCGTCGAAGCCCTTGGTGCGCTTGGCGATGAAGGCCTTGTCGATCCAGCCCTGCTCGATGACATGGGTGAACAGGCCGTTGAACAACGCCACGTCGGTGCCCGGCTGAATGTCCAGGTGCAGCACGTTGTCCTTGGCCACCGTCTCGCAAATGGCGATGGTGGGCGTGCGACGTGGGTCGACGAAAATGAAGCGGGCCGCGCTGGCTTCCTCGCCCTTGAACCACTGTTTTTTCTTGTCCACGGTCGAGCCCTGCAGGTTGGGCAGCCAGTGGTAAAGGAAGTAGTTGGTCTGGGTTTCGTAGGGGTTGTTGCCGATGCTCATGATGCAGTCGGCGACTTCGGCATCCTCGTAGCTGTTGTTCAACTCCATGATGCCCATCTCGCGGGTGGCATGGCACTCGGAATTGTAGGACGGCCGGTTGTGGATGCGCACCAGCGGGGTTTGCAGCGCGGTGAACATCAGCTTGCCCGTGCCCCAGGTGTTTTCGAAGCCGCCGCCTGCGCCGCCATGGTCGAAGGTGTCGAAGGCGATTTCGCGCGGCCCCTTGTTGTCCAGAATTTTCTTGGTCACTCCGGCATAAATCGCCAGCGCCTGGTTCCAGTCGGTTTCCAGCCACTGGTCGCCGGTGTGCATGCGCGGATGTGCCAGGCGTTCGCCGGTCGGCGTGCCCTCGGCGTACAGGTAGCTGGCCATGCGCAGGCCGCGGATGGAGCCGCCGCCTTCGTTCACCACACATTCCTTGTCCGGCACGATGAGGATGTTGTGGCGGCGGCCGTCCTTGCCGGTCACCACGTTCTGCTGGGTGGTGGAAACGATGGTGGCAAACGGCGGCAACTGCTGGCGGAAATCCAGCCCCAGTGCGTTCTGGAGCGGCGCCTTGCCGCCTTCCTGGTTTTCCGGCCACGTGTACACGTGATAGCCGCAGCCGACGATGCAGAAGTGGCAGGTCAGGTTGGTCTTCTGCGCGTTGACCGGCGGCAGCGCGATACGGTCTTTTGCTTTAGCCATGATCTCCCTCCTCCTTACAGCACGTTGGCCTGGCGGCCATAGATCAGGCCGTCGACCGCCACGGCCGTGACGGTGTCATTCCCGGCGTTGTATTCCAGCACGATGCGCGGCAGGTCTGTTGGCGCCTGACCACAGACCGTCTGACCGCTTTTTTCGGCATCGAAAATGCTGAAATGGCAGGGACACTTGAAGCAGCGGTCCTTGCTGTCGTATGACGTTGGGCAGCCCTGATGCGTGCAGAGGATGCTGTAGGCGACGATGTCGTTGTTCGGCCCCACCCCGCCCGGTACCGCCTCGCCCATCCTGATCGCCTGGCAGGGGCTGGACGCATCCGGGTAATTGAACGTCACCGGCTCGTTGACCTTCATCCCGCCAAGCTTGCCAATCGCTTTGGCCGGATAAGGCAGGATTGTGCTGGTGTTGAGGGGCGCGGCTTCGGCGGTGGGGGGCACCAGGCCGGTCGCCGCCACGCCTGCACCGGCAGCCAGGCCGCCGCTCATTTTGAAGAAATCCCGGCGGGATACGTGTTGGGTCATCTTTTCCTCCCGGCTTGATAGGCATGCGATCCTCGCACCCATTATGTTTAGCACACTGAGCGGAGGTCGGAATTGCCTTGCAAAACAACAAAATAGATCAACACACTTCTGTAATGGATGTTTGATTAATGAATCACAAAGTCATGAAGCTCACCGTGGCGCAGGTGATTCACGGGCACAAGCCAGGCTCGCTGGCGCGGCTATCTCAGCGCAGGATCAGCCTGCACAGCATCACGCGCTCCCTGGCTGCGCATGGAAAAAAACGGTCAAAGCCAATGGCCGGCTTCGTCTAGACGGTCCGCCAAGGTGTTGGGGGTGACCCCGGGGCAGCGGGCCATGACCACGGTGCGCGGCGCCTGATAGCGTTCGACCAGCTCAGTGAACTCGATCGTGGGGCTATTGCCTTCGCCTTGGATCACGCCCATGGCGTCGAGGCGGAAAGCATGTCGTTCCAGGTAGAGACAGTCTTCCGGGTGGGAAAGGACGGTGTCGAAGACATCGTGCATACGGCTTGGGTCGAGGAGCTGGGCGATTTCGCCGAGACGAGATAGCAGATCCTGCAGATCCCGTTCCAGGACAGGGCGCCGCGCCTCCGTTGCCCCGCGCAGACGGGCCTGGGTCTGCTCCTTTTCCTGGATAAGCCGCTCACGCTCGTGTTTGAGCCGGTCGACACCTACACACAGACGTTCAAGGAAACGGTCGAATAGCGTCCATAGCAGATTTTCCCGTGCCTCGGCCTCGCTGGCGGCGGGGGCGAGGAAATGGGGGTCGGTAAACCAGACCACGTGCTGAGGCACATCACGGTGCAGTATTCCGCCTGAGGTTTCCATCCCGAAAACATTCTTGCCCTCGCGCTGCATGGACAGCAGGACATGGACCTCGGCGCCCCCATGAGCGGCAATGAAGTCACGTAGAACCGGGTTCATCGACAGCAGGCGGTGCATGTCGTCGGCGCTGGCGAACAGGGCATGGACGAGGGGGTCGCCGACCCAGTGTTCCCGGTCGAGGGTGACCGGACCCGGCACGCCCTGGGCCACCCGTCGTGCCTGAACCAGGGCGTGGCCGATGGAGGCGCGGTAGCGATCCGGCCAGTGGCGGGTTTGCTTGACGCGCGGTTCCACTCGCATGGCGGCCCTTTCCAGGGCTTCATCCAGCGCCGGGTCTTCCGGTTCCCCGGGGTGCGGCGAATGGAACAATCGGCCGAGAAAACTCATGGTGTTCAGGGCAGCGGTCGTTTTTCCCAAGCTTCGGCCTGCGCACGGCAATCCGGACACAGGCCCAGGTGATTCGCCGGTAGGCCGGCAGTGGTTAGCGCTTTTTCCATGACCATCAATTCCTTTTCGCTGGCGATCGGCGCACTGCACTGGGCGCACTTGCGCCAGCCGTCACTGACCGGGTGGATACGATAGCGCGGTTTGGCCGGTTTGTTCTCGACTTGCACCGATGGATAGCACTGTTCCAGCGCGGCGAGCGTGTAACGCAGCCGCCACAGGTAAGGCGAGGCCAGCCAGCGTTTGATACGCGAGATGGGGGCCGAGCTTGCTTTGATCGACTCCGCGCAGGGCACCCGCTTACCGAGGAACCCGCATCATGACTTGCAGCCTGCTCATCGCCGAGAATGATGTCGCCCAAGCCAAACTGCTGGCCAGGATGGTGATCGAGGCCGGTTTCGAGACCGTGGTCGTGCATGACGGCAACGCAGCACTGGTCGAACTACGCACCAGCCCGCCCGATGTCCTGTTCACCGATCTGCTGCAACTGCTGTACTGGCATACAGCACGCACCGCGCGAATAACAGGACAGGGAAGCTGGTGGGCAGGAGGCCCGAAACCCGAAATTTCAGCGAGTAGACTATTAATAAGAATGCTACTCGTTTTTTCGGGAACTCATCATGTCTAGCCTCCGCTGTATCGTTGCCGCCACCGACTTTTCTTCCTTCTCCGAGCGGGCAGTGCAACGCGCCGCAAGCATTGCCAAACAACACAATGCCGAGCTGCATGTGTTGCACGTGGTGCGCCCCCTCGACCTCTACCCCGGCCTGACGCTCGGTCCGGACGAATTCGGCCACAGCGATCAGGACTTGCAGCAAGCGGAGCAGACCCGGCTGGATGCCATGGCTGCCACCCTGGCCAGTCAATTTGATATCCGCATCCGCCCTGTCACCCGCCTGGGCCGGGCCCATACCGAAATCGCTGCCTACGCGCAGGCGGTGTCTGCCGATCTGGTGGCGGCCGGGGCGCGGGGTGAGAGCACGCTGAGGGACCTGTTCCTCGGGTCCACTGCATCCCGATTGCTGAGGGTGGCCACGTGCCCTGTGCTCATTGTCAGGAAACCGGCGGATGAACCGTACCGCAAGGTGTTGGTGGCGGTGGACTTCTCCCCCGTGTCGGCTGCGGTGGTCAGCCATGCCCTCAGTCTCGCCGGCGGCGCGCGGGTGGAAATGCTGCACGTGCTGGGGAGCGAGGTCGAGCAGCGTTTGCGCAAGGCGAAGTTTGTCGAGGTCGACGTCACCGATTGGCTCACGCGCCTGCGCAGCGAGGCCGAGAAGCAGCTGGATGCCCTGCTGGCGCCGATCGAGAACAGCGCGGCAGTCGGTCGCCTGGTCCAGCCGGGTTTTCCCCCGGCTGTCATCTGCCAGTGCATCGAGGAGGGTCACGCGGACCTGGTGGTTCTGGGGCGCCATGGCCATGGCGGCGGCCTGCAGGAATGGCTGCTGGGCAGCGTGAGCAAGGACGTGGCCCTCGCGACGGCGTGCGACGTGCTGCTCATCACCCCGGGCGGACAGTAGGGCGCCTACTGAGGGCAGACATTCCCAGGGAAAAGTACCCCCAGGGCACAGGTACCGAGGAATCAGGAGGCGTGCGATGGAACCCATTTGGCTCGAGCACTATCCACCCGGTGTGCCGGCGGAAGCCAACATCCTCCGCTTCGCTTCGCTCAAGGACCTGCTCGAACAGAGTTGCCAACGCTTCCGCGATCGTCCCGCTTTCAGCAACATGGGCGTCACCTTGAATTATGGCGATCTCGACCGCCTGTCGCGGGAGTTCGGCGCCTACCTGCAGCACGAGATTGGCCTGCGCCGCGGCGAGCGCGTGGCCATCATGCTGCCCAACCTGCTGCAATATCCGGTGGCGCTGTTCGGTGCCCTGCGTGCCGGCATGGTGGTGGTGAATGTCAATCCGCTTTACACCGCGCGCGAGCTGCAAACCCAGCTGGCCGACTCCGGCGCGACTGTCGTCGTGGTGCTGGAGAATTTTGCGCACACGCTGCAGCAAGCCGTCGCGGCCACTGCGGTGCGCCAGGTGATCACCACCCGGGTGGGCGATCTGTTTCCGCCGCTCAAGGCGGGTCTGGTCAACTTCGCGGTCAAATGGATCAAGCGCGGGGTGCCGTCCTGGCATCTGCCGAATGCCACGGCCTTCAACACCGCACTCAGGCGCGGCGCGCGCCATGACCTGCAGGATGTGGCGCTCACGCAGGATGACATCGCCTTCCTGCAATACACCGGCGGCACGACCGGGGTGGCCAAGGGCGCGATCCTGACCCACGGCAACCTGGTGGCCAACGTCGAGCAGACCTCTGCCTGGATCGGCGGCATCCTCAGGGAAGGCGAGGAGGTCGTCATCACGCCGCTGCCGCTCTACCATGTCTTCGCGCTCACGGCCAACCTGCTGACCTTTGTGAAGTGGGGCGCGAACGATGTGCTGATCACCAACCCGCGCGACATTCCCGGCTTTGTGCGGGAACTGCGCAAGACCCGCTTCACCATCATGAGTGGGGTCAACACCCTGTTCAACCTGCTGCTCAACGCGCCCGATTTCGACCAGGTAAGACAGGCCAACGCCGGCGCGCTCAAGCTCGCGGTGGCTGGCGGCATGTCGCTGCAGCGCACGGTGGCGCAGCGCTGGCAGCAGGTGATGGACGTGCCGCTGATCGAGGGCTACGGGCTGACCGAGGCGTCGCCCATCGTCTGTGCCAATCCGCTCGGTGCCACGACCTTCAGCGGCGCGATCGGCATGCCGATTCCCTCCACCCGGGTGGAGATTCGCGACGAGGCGGGGAACCCGCTGCCGGTGGGCGAGGCGGGCGAACTCTGCGTGCAGGGTCCGCAGGTGATGCGCGGCTACTGGAACAGGCCGGACGAAACCGCCCGTGTCCTGTCCGCCGACGGCTGGCTGCGCACCGGGGATATCTGCCAGATGGACGCGCGCGGCATGGTCCGCTTTATCGAACGCTGCAAGGACGTGGTCGTGGTATCGGGCTTCAAGGTTTATCCCAACGAGGTCGAGGAGGTGTTGATGATGCATCCCGCTGTCAGGGAAGCGGGCGTGGTGGGGGTGCCGGACGAGAAGAGCGGCGAAGTGGTCAAGGCCTTTGTGGTACGGAAGGATCCGGCGCTGACCGCCGCTGCGCTGATTACCCACTGCAAGGCGAACCTGGCCGCCTACAAGGTGCCGAAGCAGGTGGAATTCCGTGACCAGCTGCCCAAGTCGCCCATCGGCAAGATCTTGCGCAGAGAACTCAAGGGCGAGTCCGCCGCCCCCACAACAAGGGCTGGCTGAAGCTTGCGATGCCGGGGCACGCATGACCGCAACACGTTTTTTATGCTTGGGCCGCCGCGCGCGGGCGCTTGCCTTCCTGATCCCGTTCCTGGTCGCGCTGGCGGGGTGCGCGCCGGCGCGGCATTACGAAGCGGCGCTGGTGTTGCAGGACTTCGCCGCCGGCACGGCCGCTTCCCGGCTCAAGCAGACGACTCCGATGCCGCTGCAGCAAACTCTGGTCTACACGGTGGCGGGGCGCACGCATTCAGCCGATCTTTATCTGCCGGGCCCGCTGGACGGTTGCGTCGCCCCGTCTCCGGCGCAGCCAGGGGATGGGTCCGGCTGCCCGCGTGCCGCCCTCGTCGCCGTCCCCGGCGCGGTGCCGCTGGGCAAGGACGATCCGCGCCTGGTGGCTTTCGCCACTACCCTGGCGCGCGCCGGGTTTGCGGTGCTGGCGCCCGACATCCGCGGCTTCCGCGAACTGCGCATCCGTCCCTCGGATGCGCGGGAAATCGCCGACGCCTTCGCCTGGCTTGCCCGCCGCCCGGAGCTTGCGCCCGAGGGACGCGCCGGGATGTTCGCCTTCAGCTACTCGGTGGGGCCTGCGTTGCTCGCCGCGCTCGAAGACGACATCCGCGCGCAGGTGCGCTTCGTCGTCGGGGTCGGCGGCTATCACGACCTGCCGCGCGCCATGCGTTTCTTCACCACCGGCTGGTTCGAGCACGGCGGCCAATGGCAGCGCATCACCCCGGACGATACGGGAAAGATGGTGCTGGTCTATTCCAGCCTCGATTACCTCGCGGACGCAGCGGATCGTGCGGTGTTCGACCGCATGGTGGCGCAGCGCCTGCGCGACCCTCACGCCGACCTGTCGCCGCTCGCTGCAGAATTAAGTACCGAGGCGCGCGCGGTGTATGCGCTCGCCGTCAATGCCGATCCGGCACGGTTTGCCGACCTGTTCGCGCGGCTGCCCCAGGCCATGCGCGCGGATATCGACCAGCTCGATCTCGCGCGGCACGATCTCGGTCCGCTGCAGGCGCGGCTGATCCTGGTGCACGGCAGGAATGACAATCTCATACCCTATCCGGAGAGCCTGGCGCTTGCTGCCGCCGTGCCGCAGGGACAGGCCCGCGTGTTTCTGATCCAGCGCGTCCTCGGGCATGTCGATCTGAGTGTGTCCAATTTGCTCACGTTGCGCTTCTGGCGCGAGGACCTGCCCGACCTGTGGCGGCTGTGGCACGTGATCGACCTGCTGCTGGCCGAGCGCGAGGCGGGCGCATGAGCGCATGGCGTCCTCCCCGCGCTCGTGCGCTCGGACTGTGGCTGCTGGCGGGGGCGCTGGCGGGGCTCGCCTGGATGCTGCCGCCCATCCCGCAGCCGCTCGGTTATCACGCGTTCGCCGATCAGCGCGCCTGCTGGGGCCTGCCTCACTGCCTCGACACCGCATCCAACGCCTTGATCGTGCTGGCCGGGGCGATGGGCCTGCGATTTCTGCTGCGGGGGCAGGGTGTCTGGCGGGATCGGCGCGAGGCCTGGCCTTATCAACTGTTCTTTTTTGCCACCATTCTGGCTGGATTCGGCTCGGGCTATTACCACCTCGCCCCTGGCAACGGGCGGCTGCTGGGGGACCGGCTGGCGATGATGCTGGCGTTCATGGCGTGGTTTGCCGCCATCGTGTCCGAGCGCGTCAGCCCTCGGGCCGGGCTGCGCCTGCTGCCGCTGCTCGCCGCCGCCGGCCTCGGCAGTGCCGCCTGGTGGGGTTGGAGCGAGGCGCGTGGGATAGGCGACCTGCGGCCCTACCTGCTGATGCAGCTTTATCCCATGTTGCTGATCCCGCTGCTGCTGCGGTTCTATCCGCCGCGTTACAGCGGCGACCGCACCATCCTGGCAGTCATCGGGCTGTATCTGCTGGCCTTGCTGTGCGATCTCGGCGATCGCCCGATTTTTGCGCTGACCGGCGGGCGGGTGAGCGGACATACCATCAAGCACCTGATCGCCGCCCTGGCAGTGGTTGGGGTGGTGCTGCACCTGCGGCGGCGCACTATCAAGCAGGCATGACGATTTCCACCCACACCGAGGCGGAGCGCCTGCTCGACATCCTGCGCAGCCTTTCACGCGAGCTGCGGCCCGGCGCCAATGGCATCGACCGCCTGGGTCTGGATCATGACCTGGAGCGCGATTTCGGTCTCGACAGCCTGGGGCGCGTGGAACTGCTCGCCCGCATCGAGCGCGAACTGGGGGTCAGGCTGGCCGATGCAGCCTTGGTCGAGGCCGACACGCCGCGCGATCTGCTGCAGCAGATGGGGGCGGCCGGCCCAATAGCGGAGCCCGCCCCGGCGCCTGCCGCGACGAGGGCGGAGGCCGCGCCCGAGCATCCGCCGGCAACCCTCGCCACCCTGGTCGAGTTGCTCGACTGGCATGTCGTGCAGCACGGCGATCGGGTGCACATCACGCTGGTTGACGAAGCGGAGCAGAGCGAGGACATCAGCTATCGCACGCTGCAGACCGAGGCCCGGGCGCTGGCGGCCGGCCTGCTGGCCCACGGCCTGGGCGCGGGCGACCGCACCGTGCCAAACCTGAATGCTGGCGACCGCGTCGCGCAGGGTTTAAGTGCTGGCGACAGGGTCGCCATCATGCTGCCCACCGGGCGCGAATTTTTCGCCGCTTTCTACGGCGCGCTCTACGCCGGCTGCGTGCCGGTGCCGCTGTACCCGCCCGCGCGCCCTTCGCAGATCGAGGATCACATGCGCCGCATCGCCGGCATCGTCGCCAATGCCGGGGCCGCGCTGCTGATTACCGATGAGCGGGCCAAGCCGCTTGGCCATCTGCTGCGCGCGCAGTGCCCATCGCTGCGCGCGGTGGCGACCGTCGCGGACCTGTCCCGCCCCGTTGCGTTGCAGCTGCCGCCTCCGCCGCGTGCAGAGGACATGGCCTTCCTGCAATACACCTCCGGCAGCACCGGCAACCCCAAGGGGGTGATGCTGACCCACGCCAACCTGCTCGCCAATCTGAACGCGATGGAGTGCGCCGCGGGGGTCAGCGCCGAAGACGTCTTCGTGTCCTGGCTGCCGCTGTATCATGACATGGGGCTGATCGGTGCCTGCATGGGTAGCCTGTATGTCGGATTCCGGCTGGTGCTGATGTCGCCGCTGGCCTTTCTGGCCCGTCCCGGGCGCTGGCTGTGGGCGATCCACCGGCATCGCGCCACCGTGTCGGCGGCGCCCAATTTCGCCTATGAGCTGTGCGTCAACAAGCTCATTGATCACGACATCGAGGGCCTGGATCTAAGTTGTTGGCGGCTGGCCTACAACGGCGCCGAACCGGTCAGTCCCGACACCATTGAACGTTTCACCACGCGCTTCGCCCGCTACGGTTTCCGCGCCAGCGCCATGACGCCGGTCTACGGCCTGGCGGAATCCTCCGTTGGCCTCGCCTTTCCCCCGCTCGGGCGCGGGCCGCTGATCGACCGCGTCGACCGTGCCGCGCTGTCCGGGACCGGGTTCGCCCGCCCCGCCCGGGCCGACGATGCCCATGCCCAGCGCATCGTTTCCTGCGGTCTGCCCTTGCCCGACCACGCGATCCGCATCGTCGACGCCGGCGGACGCGAACTGCCCGAACGCAGCCTGGGTCGCGTGCAGTTCCAGGGTCCCTCGGCGACCCGCGGCTATTTCCACAACCCCGAAGCCAGCCAGCACCTGTTCGACGGTGCCTGGCTTAACACCGGCGACCTCGGCTATCTCGCTGCAGGGGAGCTGTATCTCACCGGGCGCGAGAAGGACATCATCATCCGCGGCGGCCGCAACCTCTACCCGCAGGAACTGGAGGAGGCAGTGAGCCGGTTGCCCGGGGTGCGCCGCGGCGGCGTCGCGGTGTTTCCGGCCACCGACGCGCAAAGCGGCACTGAACGGCTGGTGGTGCTGGCCGAAATCCGCGAGGACACGGAAGCGAACCGCGCGCGCATCCTGGCTGAAATCAATGGCCTCGCGGTCGACCTGATTGGCATGCCGGCCGACGATATCGTGCTGGCGCCGCCACGCACTGTGCTGAAAACGTCCAGCGGCAAAGTCCGCCGCGCCGCCTGCCGCGAACGCTACGAGCGCGGCGAGCTGATCGGCGCACCGCGCCCGCCGTGGCAGCAGTGGCTGCGCCTGGCCGGCGCCGGCGCCATTGCCCAGGCCAGGCGGCGGCTCGGGCGCGCGGCCGATGCCGCCTGGGCCGCCTGGGCGTGGGCGGTCTATCTGGCCATCGTGCCCCTGGCCTGGCTACTGATCGCGGCGGCGCCCGCCCTGACGCTGCGCCGGCGCATCGCCCGGGCGTGCGCACGGCTGGCCCTGGCGCTGACCGGGCTGACGCCGCGGGTGACGGGCCTGCAGCAGCTTGCCGGCCAGGCGGGCCCGCTGATCGTGGTGGCCAACCATGCCAGCTACCTCGATGCGCTGATTCTCTCCGCGGTGCTGCCGCCGCGCTTCACCTACGTCGCCAAGCAGGAACTGCTGAAGAAACCGCTCGCCGCCATACCGTTGCGGCGACTCGGCAGCGCATTCGTCGAACGCTTCGACAGTGCGCGCGGCGTCGAGGACACGCATGCGCTCGAGGAACGGGTACGCGCCGGCGAATCCGTGGTGTTCTTTCCCGAGGGCACCTTCAAGAGCCAGCCCGGGCTGCTGCCATTCCGGATGGGGGCGTTCATGCTCGCCGTTCGGGTGGGTCGGCCGGTGCTGCCGGTCACCCTGGTCGGCACGCGCACGCTGTTGCGTGGCGAAGCATTGCGGCCGAATTGCAGTACCCTCCAGGTGCACATCGGCGCACCGCTGTCGGCGGAAGGCGAGGACTGGCAAGCCGCATTGCAATTGCGCGACAGCGCGCGCCGCCGAATCCTGGCGCAGCTGGGAGAGCCCGACGCAGCCGACTGAATTGCAGCGAATGCTTGCATGTTGGCGCAAGCCATGGCCTATTAATGACAATTTCCTAATTGAACAAAATGGCACACACCTCTATCGGATCAGGCAGCAAGGAACAACGGCGTCATGCGCGGCAGGCAACCTGGCAGACCGCGCGTATCCGTTTTGGCGAAGGCGTAGCCATTCCTGCCGAAATTCGGGACTATTGTCAGACCGGGTTGTACGTGGCCTTTCCCGGAGACGGCACGCCCGACGCCGCCCTCCCTGCCCTGCTGGGCACCCCCGTGCAGGTGGAGTTTATGGCGGGCGATTCCGGCGTGTTCCGGTTCAGCGGCCGGGTGGCACGTGTTTCCCCTGGCGGGGTGGGCGTCTTTGTCGCCGCCATGCCGGAGGACGCCCTGCAGGCCTTGCGCAGGGCGAGCGAACGCCTTGCCCGGCCTGATTCCGCATGGGCCCCATCCGACCTGAGCCCGCAACAGGCTCAGGTACTGCAACTAGAGTGCAGCAGTCTGTTTCGCGGCTTTCTCGATGCGGTGTTGCAGGATGTCTTTCGGCAGGGCGTGGAGCGTCTGGTTCAAGCGGGGCAGGACGAGTCGAGTTTCCTGGAGCGCTCCCGCTACAACTATGGCGTCCAGGAACTGGCGCAGCGCCGCAGCCGGATCGAAGACGATTTTTTCAACGCCATCCGCGACCGCATCCAGCGGGTCGGACCGTCGGAAGCGTCCAGTGGGGCGCCAGCGGCAAACAAGATGGCCCTCGTCGAGGAGGCCGAATTTGAGGACTGGCTGAATTTGTCGACGGTCATCAAGCAGATCGAGGAGGACATCGTGCCGCTGCTCTACGCGTTCGAGCAGCGCTACAGCCGGCTGGTCGGCATGCCCATCGACAGGAAGAACAACCCCTTCGGCCCGGAAGTCATCTGCCGCACCTTTCAGGACGCCATTCAGGGACTGGATTTCTCCAACCCCATGCGGGCGATTCTCTACAAGGCGCTCGGGCAGGCGATATCGCATCATGCCCCGGCGCTTTACCAGCAACTCAACCAGACCCTGGCTTCCCTGCAGCCGGCCGCGCCGTCCCAACCCATCAACCGTGACAAGTCGAGGCCGGCGCCGGCCGCGGCTCAACCCGCTGAAAGCGACAAGCCCAGAGCCGATCTGGCCGAAATCGCCGACATCCTGAACACGCTCTACAAGCAGGATCAGGCCGGTATCACCCAGACCCCGGAAAGCGCCGAATACAGCCTCGATCGCATCCTGGCGACGCTCAACCAGTCCCAGCGGCGCGCAGCGGGGGGCACCCCGGCTGCGTTTGCGGCGCGATCCAGTCGTCAGGGCGGCTCTCCCTTGGGGCAGGCTGCCGCGTGGCCCGAGGTCCTGCAGGTGGTGGGCCGCCTGCAACAGACTGCGCGCCAGTTGGCCGGCCGCGAGGACCAGGCGCTGCGGCCTTCCGCTACGCCGGGGGGCGGCGGGGCAGCGCTACCGAGGGCCAGCCTGCGCGAGCTGCTGATGGCCCTGGACGGTTTGCCGCTGGCAAACCAGGCAACGCCGGGCATGCCGCCCTTGGCCGATCAGGTCGATGCGCGCATCGCCTCGGCTGTGGGCGTTGCCAGGGGTATTGCGCCGGACCACCGGCAGATTCTGGATTCCATCTCGAACCTGTTCGCCCGGGCGCAGGCGGACTTCGTGCCCAGTTCGGACATGGAGTCGCTGGTGAAGCGGCTGGAGCGTCCGCTGCTCAAGCTGGCGCTGCAGGACACGAACTTCCCCACTTCGCCCGACCATCCCGCCAGCCAGGTGCTCAATCTCATCGAGCAATACGCCGTGGCGGCGGATGACCAAGGCAGAATTTTCGATGCCAAGCTGCAGCGGTTCCTCTACCTGCTGGTGGACCGCGTCTGCAGCCGGGCCGACGACGACCCCGGCATTTTCGAGGCGGTTCGCGACAGCCTCGAGAGGGTGCTGCAGCCGATTCTGCAGATCCGCAGGACGCGTGTGGCGCGGCTGCAGGAGGCCAGCGAGGGCAGGGAGCGTATCCGCTCGGCCCGCACCCGGGTCAACGTGGCACTGGAACAGCGTCTGGCGGGACGCGAAGTGCCCGCCATGCTGTTGCGTCTGCTGGATGCCGGCTGGCGCCAGTATCTCGTGCTGCTGGAGATGCGCCAGGGGGCGCAGGGCGAAGCGTGGGATGCAGGCCTGGCGGTGCTGGACCGGCTGTTCGCCTGGCTCGGCCCCGATGCGGACGTGTCGCGAACCACCGAGGCGGCCCAGGCATTGCTGAACGAAATCGAGCGCACGCTGGCGACGGTCAATGTTGATGCCAACCTGCTGGCCGCGTTCATGGACGAACTGGGCGACAGACTGGCCGAAGACCCATCCCGTTCCGACCCTGGGTCCACGATGGTTCTTGTGCCGCCCGGCAGATTGGCCACGCCGCAAGGCGAGGGGGGCGATGCCCAGACCGCGCATCGCCGGCTGGCAGATCGCCTGCGGGTGGGCGACTGGTGGGATTTCAGCCTGGAAGGCAGCCGGGTGCCGATGCAGCTCATCTGGGTCAGCCAGCCGCCATCGAGCTGTGCCTTTGCCAACCGCTCCGCCTCCAACAAGCTGGAGTTCACCTTGGCCGAGCTTTCCCGGCAGATCCAGAATGGCCTCGCCAAACCGGGCAAGGATCTGGACCTGCCGCTGATCGAGCGTTCGGAACATGCCCTGTTCGACGAGACTTATCAGGGCTTGTTGCAACAGGCCATGCACGACCCGGTGACCGGCCTGCTCAATCGAAAGGGTTTCATGCAGCGCCTGAACCAGTTGGCGATGCCGGAGCAGGCGGACACGGCGCACGCCATCGGCATCATCGAGTTCGACCAGTTCCGCATGATCTACAACAGCTGCGGCGTGGAAGCGGCGGAAGGGCTGGCGCGCAGTCTGGCCAGCGAGGTTCGGGCGCAAATCGGCCCCGACGCTGTCCTGGCTGCGCTCCGCGACGATACCCTGGCGATCCTGCTGCCCAACTGCAGCCGGGCAGAGGGATGCCCCGCCGTCGACCGCCTGCTCGACCAGGTGAAGGACTACCCGTTCCAGCATGAGCAACATCGCTACAGCATCGGATTCAATATCGGCATCACCGAATATGCGCCGGACCGGTTCGGCGCCACAGAAGCGATCCGGCGCGCCGACTCGGCCTGCATCACGGCAAAATCCCAGGGCCGCAACCGGATGCAGATATACGAGCAGGCCAGCCCCCAGCTGCTGTCCCAGGAATCGCTGATGGACTGGGCAGGTCGCCTCGACGCCTTCCTCAATGTCGGCGGTCTGCATCTGCGTTGCCAGCAGGTGATGCCCATCGGCGCGGGCACGGCGCTGCTGCCCTATTACGAGGTCCTGCTGGGTATCGAAAGCGAGGATGGGGTGAATATCCTGCCGGAGCACTTCATCCTTGCAGTCGAGCGCCTGCAGCGCGCCCACGAAGTGGATATCTGGGTGATGCGCAGCGTGTTCAAGTGGATCGAGGCGAACCGGTCGAGCTTCGCGTCCGTGGGCGGGTTCGCCATCAATCTTTCCGCCACCTCGCTCAGCAACCCCGAGGTGATGCGTTATCTGCAGAAGGTGCTGCCGGGCAGCGATTTCCCCACCAACAAGATCATCTTCGAAATCACGGAAAGCGCCGCCATCGAGAGCTATGGCGCCGCGCAGGACTTCATCCGGGAAATTCGCCGCTATGGCTGCAAGTTCTCGCTGGACGATTTTGGCAGCGGTTTCACCTCCTACGCCCACCTGAAGAACCTGCGCACCGATACCCTCAAGATCGACGGCAGTTTCGTCAAGGACATGCTGCAGAACCCGGGCGACTACGCCATGGTCAAGTCGATGAACGACATCGGCCACTCGCTGGGCCTGCTCACCGTGGCCGAGTACGTGGAATCCCCCATGCTCCTGGATGCGCTGCGGGAAATCGGCGTCGACTATGCCCAGGGCTACGCCATCCACAAGCCCTGTCGCCTCGACGAACTCGTGGCGGAACAGGCGGCTTAGGCGGGGAGACGCAGCCAGAAAAAACGCCGCTGGCTCGCGGCATTGTTGAACTTCAGCTACGACCCGTTTCAGTCATTCGACGGCGCCTCGCCTTTACCGACCGGTGTTGGCACTACAAGAGGCGTTCACCGTGGTTTCATGTCGGGCAGCTGATCGGCCTAAGCCGCCATACAGATTTCTCTTAAGCAGACGTTCAACGTTTAAGGTGATGGACGCTACGACAGCAATGTTAGGAACATCAAGGTGGCATACTGGATATGGTCTTATTCTCGCCTAGCGGAAAGAGGCTCAACAGAAACAATTTTATCTATCAACAGTGTCAGCGCCCGACCTTTTAAGTCTTGAATTGATGGACTTGAACTGGTTGCGCCAGAACATTTGGATGACATGTCGCTATTTGCAACAAAATCGGCCCGCGTTGTGCCACCGAAGACGTTGACAATTCTTGGGTTGTCACAACTGACGAATTTTTCTGTAAGCGTGCCGCGGACCAATTCATCAAGTAGGATTTTGTCATTCTGATTCACTCGAATAACGTAACCATATTCCAGTTCCACCCCGCCGCTCTTCCATTCGTACATATATGAAGCATTACGAGGCATCAAAAGGGCTGCTTTCATTAGATCAACGTCATACTGAGCATAGGTAACGGTTTGGCTCTGTGCTGGTAGCTGCCTCTCATCTGAGCGCAGTTTCTCGATGACAACCTTGATTGTGCCCACGTTGCCTTGCTCACCATTTTTCAGAACCATATAGTTGTTGGAGGTTTGTCGTAATTTTTCCTTCAGGTCTTCTTCCATGAGTCTATCGGAAGGCATTACGTTAACCTGAATGTAAATAGTTAGCTCCGCCAGCTTCGTGCTAACCAGATCAGGAAAAATTCTTTGAAATTCTTGAATTTCTGATCTGCGTAAATTTATTTTCCATAGTTTTTGTTCCGCGTAATTCAAATCAACAGAGGTGCGTTCAGGCTTTGAAAGATATTCAGCCAAAGACTTAGCCAAACCCTTCTGTTTCTGCCCATCAGTCATTGCAATCAATGTTCTTTCAAAGATTAGCTTCTGAGCGTCTGGAGATTTCAATGCATGCAAATTAGACACGTCATCGCTCAGTAGCCAATTGAAGCGAACAACACCAGCATCGATTGCTTTGCCAAGTTGTTCTGAGTCTTTGGTTATTCCTGACTTGCCTAAAATCGAAACATATCTAGCTAAATTATTAAACTCTTCCTTGTATTTTGTATTTTTTATCATTTCTAGAAGGTAATCAGTGAGCTTTGTGTTAATGCTTGGCGATTTGACTAACAAATCCCTTGTAGCCTCTAGACCTCCTGGCCTAGAAACCGCCTCTGTGAGCATGTAAGACACTCTTTCAAAATCCCCCTTTTCTGCCCGGTCCGCAGCTCTCTCGACGTACCAAAGAGCCTGATCTTTTGGGTCCGAGGGAAATCCCCCTGAAGATGCACACCCGCCAAGCAAACCCAGAAGTGCAACCAAAGCCAATAAAACCTCGGATTTCATCATAGAGTCCCTCTTTGATAGTTGTTGATTCTCAAAAGCCTAACAGTTTTTCACCGGACCAACCGGTCCGGTGAATTGCCCCGGCTTTGCTAGACACTTATTGAGCCTCAATTAGTGCGTCCACTTTGGCCGATTATCAGAAGTTCGTACCGATTTAACGAATGGCCGCTTACAGACTGCGAATTCCATGCAATGGGCCTGAAGCCTGTCCCTGCGCTTACGAGATCCAGACAAAGACAAGCACATTTCCACGCCCAACAAAAACGCCGCTCAATGAGCGGCGTTTTTTTACAACTGGTGCCGTTGGCCGGAATCGAACTGGCGACCTTCGCATTACGAATGCGCTGCTCTACCAACTGAGCTACAACGGCGAAAAACAGCGCGCATTATAGCGGAATCATCCGCGCGTGTGGCGGCCTATAGCGCGGCTTTCAGGCGGCTGACCACCTTGTCCCTGCCAATCAGTTCCAGCGTGGCATCAATTGCCGGCGTCTGCGGCTCGCCGGTCACCAGCACGCGCACCGGCATCGCCAGCTTCGGCATCTTGAGGCCGTGCGCGGCGAGGGTTTCCTTGAACGCGGCGCTGATGGCGCTGCGCTCCCAGGTCAGCGTTTCGAGGCGGCTAGCGAGGTCGGCCAGCGCCGGCAGCACTTCGGGGGTGACGTGCTGCGCCAGCAGTTCGGGCGTGGGGTGCAGGATGCGGTAGAACAGGGTGGCGGCATCGGCCAGCTCCTCGATAGTGGCGGCGCGCTCCTTGACCAGCGCGCAGACGGCTGAAAGGTCGGGGCCGTCGTCCGGGTCGGCGCCGTTGCGGATCAGGAAGGGGCGCGTCAGTTCGGCCAGCCGCGCATCGTCGGCCGCCTTGATGGTCTGCTGGTTGATCCAGCGCAGTTTTTCAGTGTTGAACTGCGCGGCCGACGGCGTGATGTGGTCGAGGTCGAACCACTCCACGAACTGCTCGCGGCTGAACAGTTCGGCGTCGCCGTGCGACCAGCCGAGCCGCGCGAGGTAGTTGATGACCGCTTCGGGCAGGTAGCCTTCCTCGAAATACTGCATTACCGACACCGCGCCGTGGCGCTTGGAGAGCTTGGTGCCGTCGTCGCCGAGGATCATCGACAGGTGCGCGTATTGCGGCAACGTCGCGCCCAGCGCCTTGAGGATGTTGATCTGGCGCGGGGTGTTGTTGACGTGGTCGTCGCCGCGGATGACATGGGTGATCTGCATGTCCCAGTCGTCCACCACCACGCAGAAGTTGTAGGTCGGGGTGCCGTCGGCGCGCGCGATGATGAGGTCGTCGAGTTCGGCGTTGGCAAACTCGATGGTGCCTTTCACCAGATCCTTCCATGCCACCGTGCCTTCGGTGGGATTCTTGAAGCGCACCACCGGCTGCACGCCGGAGGGTGGCACCGGCAGCGTTTTGCCGGGCTCGGGACGCCAGCGGCCGTCGTAGCGCGGCTTTTCGCCGCGCGCGCGCTGCGCCTCGCGCAGCGCGTCGAGTTCTTCCGGGCTGCAATAGCAGAGATAGGCTTGGCCGTCGGCCAGCATCTGCTCGATCACTTCCTTGTAACGGTACAGGCGCTTGGTCTGGTAGAACGGGCCTTCGTCGTAATTCAGATCGAGCCAGGCCATGCCGTCGAGAATCGCCTGCACCGCCTCGGGCGTGGAGCGCGCGATGTCGGTGTCCTCGATCCGCAGAATGAACTGGCCGCCGTGATGACGCGCAAAGGCCCACGAGAACAACGCGGTGCGCGCGCCGCCGATGTGCAGATAACCTGTGGGGGAGGGGGCGAAGCGGGTGCGGATCATGGCGGGGCCGGGCGGAAAAAAGGGGCCATTTTACCCGGCTGTGTTTAATACGGCCGGACGAGCCGAAATTGACCTGCCCCGCCGGGATGTGGTTTAATGCGCGCCGCTTCGGGGCAGTTAGCTCAGCGGTAGAGCATCGCCTTCACACGGCGGGGGTCACAGGTTCAAGCCCTGTACTGCCCACCAGCCCGAACATCGAAAAAGGATCGGCGCATGCCGGTCCTTTTTCATTCCCGCATGCCGGTGACAGAAAAGCATTGCTGCGCAAAACCATAGCCGGTATAGTGCGGCCTCCCGCATCCTGCCAATCGGTGCGCGGTTCTCTTACCCCGATCTCACGATCCCCTATTCGTCTGCCTCGATTGGTGTTGCCACAAGCGCAACAGGCCGTCGCAGGAAAACCTACATGACTACTGAAACCACCTTTGCCAGCCTTGCGCTGGCCGAACCCATCATGCGTGCGATTGCCGATGCCGGTTACACCACGCCCACCCCGATCCAGGCGCAGGCCATTCCGCAGGTGCTGGCGGGCGGCGACCTGCTCGCTGCCGCGCAGACCGGCACCGGCAAGACCGCCGGCTTCACCCTGCCGATCCTGCATCACCTGTCGACGCGCGCCGCGCAGGCGCCCAAGCCGGGCCGCCCGCGCTGCCTGATTCTGGTGCCGACGCGCGAGCTCGCCGCGCAGGTCGAGGAGTCGGTCAAGACCTACGGCAAATACCTGTCGCTCACCTCGATGGTGATGTTCGGCGGCGTCAACATCAACCCGCAGTTCAAGGCGCTGAAGTCGCGCGTGGATATACTGGTGTCGACGCCGGGCCGCCTGCTCGACCACATGGGGCAGAAGACGGTGGACCTGTCCGGCGTCGAAATCCTGGTGCTCGACGAAGCCGATCGCATGCTCGACATGGGCTTCATCCGCGACATCAAGAAAGTGCTCGCCGTGGTGCCGAAGCAGCGCCAGACCTTGCTGTTCTCGGCGACCTTCTCCGACGAGATCCGCACCCTGGCCAACGGCCTGCTGAACAACCCGAAGAGCGTCGAAGTGGCGCGCCGCAACACCGCGGTGGAGATCATCGAGCAGTCGATGCACCGGGTGCCGCAGGCACACAAACGCGACCTGCTGGCGCATCTGATCAAGCACCATGACTGGCAGCAGGTGCTGGTCTTCACCCGCACCAAACACGGCGCCAACAAGCTCGCCGAAAAGCTGATCAAGGACGGCATCGGCGCCGCCGCGATCCACGGCAACAAGAGCCAGTCGGCGCGCACCAAGGCGCTGGCCAGCTTCAAGGATGGCAGCGTGCGCGTGCTGGTGGCCACCGACATCGCCGCCCGCGGCATCGACATCGACCAGCTGCCGCAGGTGGTCAATTTCGAACTGCCCAACGTGGCGGAAGACTACGTGCACCGCATCGGCCGCACCGGCCGTGCCGGGGCCACCGGCTCGGCGCTGTCGCTGGTGGATGACGAGGAAATGAGCTATCTGCGCGACATCGAAAAGCTGATCAAGCGCGCGATCGTGCGGGTCGAGATCGAACCCGGCTTCGTGCCGCCGGCCAAGGCCGACCTGATGTCCGACGAGCGCCCGCCGCGTCCGCCGCAAGGCCGTGGTAGTCCGCGCCAGGGCGCCGGACAGCGTGGCGCGCAGCCCGGCGGCCGCAATGCCCCCGGACGTGCGCCGCAGGGCAAATCCGCAGGCGGTGCCAAGCCGGCAGCCAAACCCGCGCCTGATCGTGCTGGGGCGAGCCACCCCGCCCAGCCGCGCAAGCCGCGTCCGCAGGCGGCCCTGTTTTCGTCCAAGCCGGGCACGCGCGGTCACTGATCCATCCGCCTGACCCGGACATCACGTCCGGGTCAGGCGCGCCGCCAGCCAGGTGGCGCCGAGCGCCACGCCCAGAAGGGCGAACGCAACGCCGAGCCGGTTAAGCCAATCCGGCGCCAGCACCAGCAGCATCCCCAGTTGCAGCATCATCACGCCGGACATCAGTTTGAGCAGGCGGCCTTCGCGCTCACTCAGCTTGCGTGTGCCCAGGGTGAAGGCAAAAATTCCCACGATGACGGCAAGCGGAATCACGTAGACCAGGTTGTACAGCCCAAGATACAGGTAATGACCGGCGGGGCCGAGGTCCTGCAGGGTCAGCAGGCGCGTGTAGACAATGGGAAAGCCGGCCGTGCACAGCAACTCGTAGAAATTGGCGGCCACCGCGAGCAACAGCGTGGCGGCGAGCATGGCCGGCACATTGCCGGCGTCGAGGATGGCGCGTGCGCGCCGATAAAGCCCGGGCTTTCGGCTTTCCGGGATGGACAGCGAAATGCCGCGCCCGAAGCGGAAGAAATCCTTGACGTTGATCAGCCCGACCGCCAGGGCCATCACGCCGGCGGCCA
>DATMWS010000087.1:0-10519 GCA_035562135.1 Thiobacillus sp.
GCCATCGACTGGTCGCGCGAGCTCGCCACCTGCAAGCCCGACTACTACCGCTGGGAGCAATGGCTGTTTACCCGCCTGTTCGAGAAGGGCGTGATCTACAAGAAGATGGCAACGGTGAATTGGGACCCGGTCGATGCGACCGTGCTCGCCAACGAGCAGGTGATCGACGGTCGCGGATGGCGCTCCGGCGCGCTGGTCGAGAAGCGCGACATCCCGATGTATTTCTTCCGCATCACCCAGTACGCCGACGAGCTGCTCAGTGGTTTGGACAAGCTGCCGGGCTGGCCGGAGCGGGTGAAAACCATGCAGGCCAACTGGATCGGCAAGAGCGTCGGCGTGCGGCTTGCCTTCAAAATCCCCCCCATCCCCCTTCATGCCCTTCAGGGTACTTTGTCAAAGGGGGGAGAGTCGTTGCTGTGGGTGTTCACCACCCGCGCCGACACCCTCATGGGCGTGACCTTCGTCGCGGTCGCCGCCGAGCATCCGCTCGCCACCCGCG
The DNA here is from genome assembly GCA_035562135.1 of Thiobacillus sp. Lineage (GTDB taxonomy): Bacteria > Pseudomonadota > Gammaproteobacteria > Burkholderiales > Thiobacillaceae > Thiobacillus. Next base: position 500 of record DATMWS010000087.1, read on the forward strand.
CGGCCCGGGACAATCCTGCACTCGCTGCCTTCATCGCCGAATGCAAGCAGGGCAGCGTCGCCGAGGCCGACATGGCGACGATGGAAAAGAAGGGCATGGACACCGGCCTCAAAGTCGCCCATCCGCTCACCGGCGAGGCTATCCCGGTGTGGGTCGGCAACTACGTGCTGATGAGCTATGGCGAAGGCGCGGTGATGGCGGTGCCGGCACATGATTTCCGAGACTTTGCATTTGCAGAAAAGTACCACCTACCTAAAAAGGAAGTTTTTCTCGACTCAGAAATCCTTCGCCAAGCACAGATTCTGGAAGATAAAAGCCAAGGCGTATTCCGTGTTGAGCGCGGTATTGAAATAGGGTTTTTGAATGCTTTTAATGAAGCAATGGCAGTCTATGGAGATGATCTAATAAATGTCGGTTTTTATTTCTTAGAAGCAAATCGACAAAACATTGAAAGTTGCAAAGGAAGTTGCATTAATTCAGGCAAGTATGATGGTCTAAGCCACGAGGCTGCCATTGACGCCATCGCCGCCGACCTCGCCGCGCTGAACCTCGGCGAAAAGAAAACCCAGTTCCGCCTGCGCGACTGGGGTATTTCTCGCCAGCGCTACTGGGGCTGCCCGATCCCGATCATCCACTGCGACAGCTGCGGCGACGTGCCGGTGCCGGCCGAGCAGCTGCCGGTGGTGCTGCCGGAAGACGTGGTGCCGGACGGCGCCGGCAATCCCCTGAACCGCCGCGCCGACTTCGTCAATTGCAACTGCCCGAAATGCGGTGCGCCGGCGCGGCGCGAGACCGACACCATGGACACCTTCGTCGAGTCGTCGTGGTACTACGCGCGCTATGCCTGCCCCGATTTCGACGGCGGCATGCTCGACGCGCGCGCCAACAAATGGCTGCCGGTCGACCAGTACATCGGCGGCATCGAACACGCGATCCTGCACCTGCTGTACGCGCGCTTCTTCCACAAGCTGATGCGCGACGAAGGGCTGGTGACAAGCGACGAGCCCTTCGTCAACCTGCTGACGCAGGGCATGGTGATCGCCGATACGTTTTACCGCGAAACGCCTGACGGCAAGAAAACCTGGTTCAACCCGGCCGACGTGGAGTTGCGCGACGGCGTCGCGACGTGCAAATCCGACGGCCAGCCGGTGATCGTCGGCGGCACCGAAAAGATGTCGAAGTCGAAGAACAACGGCGTCGATCCGCAGGCGCTGATCGATCTGTACGGCGCCGACACCGCGCGCCTGTTCACCATGTTTGCCGCGCCGCCGGAACAAAGCCTGGAATGGTCGGACGCCGGGGTCGAGGGCGCGCACCGCTTTCTGAAGCGCGTTTGGTCATTCGCTTACGAGAACCACGCGTCGTTCATCTTGCTTCACGATTATCGGAGAAAAAATCCCGGAAAGGTCTTCGATTGGGCTGATGCTAGAGATGAGGCGAAAGCGCTGGGGCGTGAGATTCATCTGAACTTAAAGCAGGCACAGCTCGATTACTCGAAAAAGCAGTTCAATACGGTGGTGGCTGCTTGCATGAAGATATTGAACAGCCTCTATCGGATTCCGGCACCTGTACCTCAGGGCGAATTCCCGGACATTGGGACTTTTCCCCGAGAGGCACTCAAGGCAGAAGGCTTTGGGATTCTTCTGCGGGTGCTCGCTCCTATTGCGCCGCACATTGCTGAAACGTTGTGGAACGAATTGGGCTATAGCCCGGCCCTGGTTGAAGCTGGCTGGCCACAAGTGAATGAGAGCCTGCTGGTGCAGGACGAGATCGAGCTGATGCTGCAGGTCAACGGCAAGCTGCGCGGACAGATTCGCGTTGCGGCGACGGCGACGCGCGAGGCGATCGAGGCGGCCGCGCTGGCCAGCGAAGCCGCGCAGAAATACCTGGAGGGCAAGCCGCCGAAAAAAGTGGTGGTGGTGCCGGGGCGTTTGGTTAATATCGTCGTATGAACCGTCGACTTTTCCTTGCCGCCTTGCCTGCCGCGCTCGCTACGGGGTGCGGCTTCCAGCTGCGTCGTCTGGAAGGCGTCCCGTTTGCCAGCCTGTATATCGACGCGCCGCCCGGCAGCGCGGTGGCGCAGCGCATTCGAAATACCCTGATCGCGAACAAGAACACCCGCCTGGCCGCGACCGCTGGCGAAGCCGAGGCCGTGCTGCAACTTGGCCTGGAAGAGCGCACCAAAGTCATCCTCGCGCTGTCCGGCGCCGGGCGCGTCACCGAATACCGGCTGGGTTTGCGGCTGACCTACAGCATCAGCGGCAAGGACGAGCGCACGCTGGCGACGGCCGAGGTCATCGAACTCAACCGCGACATGACGTACGACGACTCGCAGCTGCTGGCCAAGGCAGCCGAAGAACAGCTGCTGTATCGCGACATGGAAGAGAACGCGGCGCTGCGGATCATGCGCCGTCTGCAAAGCCTGCACCCTGGAAACGGCACCTCTTGAACATCCCGGCCGAGCGTTTACCCGATCAGCTTGCGCGTGGCCTGGCCGCGCTCTACGTGGTGGTGGGCGACGAGCCGCTGGCGGCGCAGGAAGCGGGCGATGCCATTCGCGCGGCGGCGCGCGCGGCAGCGCACAGCGAACGCACGATTTTTACCGTGCAGGGGCGCTACAACTGGCAGAGCATTTTTGCCAGCGGTGACAATTTATCGCTGTTCGCCGAGCGCCACCTGACCGAAATCCGCATCCCGTCCGGCAAGCCCGGCGTCGATGGCGCCAAGGCGCTGGAGACCTATGCTGCCAGGCTGCCGGCCGACACGCTCACCCTCATCAGCCTGCCGGGGCTGGACTGGAAGGCCATGAAAAGCCGCTGGTTTTCCGCCCTGGCGGCGGCCGGCGTGGTGGTCGAGGCGCAGCCGATCGAGCGTGCCCAGCTGCCCGCCTGGATCGACCGGCGGCTCGCCAAACAGGGTTTGCGTGCGGACCGTGCCGCGCTGGAATTTCTGGCCGACCAGGTCGAGGGAAACCTGCTCGCCGCCCAGCAGGAAATCGACAAGCTCGCGCTGCTGCTGCCACCAGGTGCAGTGACGCTGGCCGACGTCGAGCATGCCGTGGTCGATGTCAGCCGCCTGGAGGCCGACGCCCTGCAGGACGCGCTGTATGCGGGCGACGGCGCGCGCTTTGCGCAGGTGGTGACCGATCTCAAGGATGCGGGCGAAGCGGTGCCCGCTATCCTGTGGCAGGTGTCGTCGGCGGTACAGCTGCTGCTCAGGCTAAAATTGGCGGTGGCGCAAGGCGACAGCCTGCCCGGCGTGATGCGGACCCTGTGGGGGCGCGACAAGCAGCGCGCGCCGCAGATCGAACGGGCGGTGAAACGCCTGAGTCTGGCGCAGGTCGAAACGGCATTGGCCGACCTGGCGCTGATCGACCGCCAGGCCAAGGGGCTGGAGCGCGTGGGCGATCCCTGGGACACGCTGTTGCGCATGGGGCTGACTTTGGCCATTCCGCAGCCGAGCAATGGAAAAAGATGATGGACGTTAAAAGCTACATGCAGACGATGGGCAAACAGGCGCGCGAAGCTTCGCGCGCAATTGCCCGCGCCGACACCAACCAGAAGAACCGTGCCCTGCAGGCGATGGCGGCGGCGATCCGGCGCGATGCCGCCAAGCTGCTGGAAGCGAATGCGCGCGACATGGACCAGGCGCGCGCCAGCGGGCTCGATGCCGCGCTGCTCGACCGCCTGCAGATCAACGACAAGGCAGTGGCCGGCATGGCCGAAGGCCTGGAGCAGATCGCCGCGCTGCCCGACCCGGTCGGCGAAATCACCGATCTCAAATACCGCCCCTCCGGCATCCAGGTCGGCAAGATGCGGGTGCCGCTCGGCGTCATCGGCATCATCTACGAGGCGCGCCCCAACGTGACCGCGGATGCCGCCGGGCTGTGCCTCAAATCCGGCAATGCGGCGATCCTGCGTGGCGGCTCCGAGGCGATGCACTCGAACCAGGCCATCGCGGCCTGCGTGCGCGAGGGGCTGGAAGTCGCCGGGTTGCCCGCCAGCGTGGTGCAGGTGATCGAGACCACCGACCGCGCCGCGGTGGGCGAACTCATCACCATGAAGGATTATGTGGATGTCATCGTGCCGCGCGGCGGCAAGGGGCTGATCGAGCGCATCACCGGCGAGGCGCGGGTGCCGGTGATCAAGCACCTGCACGGCAACTGCCACGTGTATGTGGACGACCGCGCCGATCTCGCGAAGGCGGTGAAGATCGTCGAAAATGCCAAGACCCAGCGCTACGGCACCTGCAACACCACCGAGTCGCTGCTGGTTGCCCGTGGTATTGCAAATGTGGCGCTGCCCGAAATCGGGAAAATGCTGGCCAGCAAGGGCGTGGAAATGCGCTGCTGCCCGGAAGCGCTGGCGATCCTGCAGGGCGCAGGCATCGCGGCAGACAAACTGAAAGCCGCGGTGGACGCCGACTGGACCGAGGAATATCTCGGCCCCATCATCGCGATCAAGGTAGTCGACGACATCGACGCCGCCATGATCCACATCAACACCCATGGCTCGCAGCACACCGACGCCATCGTCACCGAGGACTACGGCCGCGCGCGCCGCTTCCTGCGCGAGGTCGATTCGGCCAGCGTCATGGTCAATGCGTCCACCCGCTTTGCCGACGGCTTTGAATACGGACTCGGCGCCGAGATCGGCATTTCCACCGACAAGATCCACGCGCGCGGTCCGGTCGGGCTGGAGGGCCTCACCAGCCAGAAATGGGTGGTGCTGGGGGATGGCCACGTACGCGGATAAGCGATGCAGCCCATTGGCATTTTCGGCGGCACCTTTGATCCCGTCCACTTCGGCCATTTACGGCTGGCCGAAGAAATGGCGGAAGGGATCGGCTTGAGCCGGGTCGTGTTCATCCCCGCCGGGCAGCCGCCGCATCGCGGGGCGCCGCGCACTGCGGCCACCCACCGGCTGGAGATGGTGCGCCGTGCGATTGCCGGCAACCCGCGCTTTGCAGTGGATGCGCGCGAAGTGGAGAGCCCGCGCCCGAGCTACACGGTCGACACGCTGACCGCGCTGCGCGCCGAACTGGGCGACGAACAACCGCTGTGGCTGCTGCTGGGGGCGGATGCGTTTTTGGGTCTGCCGACCTGGCACGCGTGGCGGCAGTTGTTCGAACTGGCGCATCTTGCGGTGGCCGCGCGCCCAGGTGCGCAGCTGATGCAGTCCGACGCCATGCCGGAAGTTTTGAAAAACGAAGTTTCGCAACGGCAAGCGGCCGCCGGCTTGGAAACCGGTCCGGCAGGCTCGGTGCTGTTGCGCGCGACGACGCCGCTGGACATTTCAGCCACCGCCATCCGCGACACCCTGGCACGGCACGGCAGCGCACGCTATCTGCTGCCCGACGCCGTGCTCGACTACATCCACGAACACCAACTTTACCTACACACATGAACATTGAAGACAAAATCAAACTGATCGTCGCCGCCCTTGAAGACGTCAAGGCGCAAGACATCACCGTGATCGATACCGCCAAGCTCACCTCGCTGTTCGAGCGCATGGTGATCGCCAGTGGCACGTCCAACCGCCAAACGCGCGCACTCGCCGACAATGTGCGCGTCAAGATGAAAGAAGCGGACGAATACGTGGGCAACACGGAAGGCGAAGAGACCGGCGAATGGGTGCTGCTCGACCTCGGCGACGTGATCGTCCATGTGATGCTGCCCGCCACGCGCACGCATTACAATCTGGAAGAGCTGTGGGGCGCGGCCGAAGCGGCGCGCGCCCGGCATGTACAAGCCGATCACTAGGTGAAGCTGCATCTGATCGCGGTCGGCCACAAGATGCCCGGCTGGATCAACTCGGGCTATGACGACTATGCGCGCCGCATGCCCCCCGACCTGCCGCTGCTGCTGACCGAGATCAAGCCGGGGCATCGCGTGGCCGGGGAGGATGGCGCGCGGGCGCGGCAGCTGGAGGCCGAGCGCATCCTGGCCGCGCTGCCCCCTGGCTGCGTGCCGGTGGTGCTCGACGAGCGTGGCGCGCAGGTGACCACGCGCGAACTGGCAACGTGGCTGCAAAGCTGGATGGCCGAGGGGGTGTCGCCGGCGTTCGTCATCGGCGGAGCGGATGGCCTCGACGACAGCGTGAAAGCGCGCGCCGGCAAGCTGATGGGACTCTCGAAACTGACGTTGCCGCATGCGCTGGCGCGAGTGATGCTGGCCGAGCAGTTATATCGTGCCGTATGCATCATCAAGGGGCATCCCTATCATCGGGATTGAGGGGACATAACGAGAATGCTGGTTGATAAACGGATCTATCTGGCTTCGCAATCGCCGCGGCGGCGCGAGCTCCTGAAGCAGATCGGCGTCGCCTTCGACGTGCTGACGCTGCGTGTCGTGGCCGGACGCATGGACGTGATCGAGGTTCCCCGCCCCGGCGAGACCGCGCTCGATTTCGTGCAGCGCATGGCGACCGAAAAAGCCGCCTGCGGCTGGCGCGCGGTGGATTCGCGCCACCTGCTGCGCTTTCCGGTGCTGGGTGCGGATACGGTGGTCGAACTGGACGGCGCCATCCTCGGCAAGCCAGCCGACCGTGCCGAGGCTGACGCCATGCTGACGCGCCTGTCCGGGCGCGAGCATCACGTCCACACCGCAGTGGCGGTGCGCCATGAAGACCGGCTGGAACTGCGCCTGTCGTCCAGCCAGGTCCGGTTTGCCGCGCTCGACGCCACCACCATCGCACGCTACCTGGAAACCGGCGAATACCTCGGCAAGGCCGGCGCCTATGCCATCCAGGGGCGCGCCGCTGCGTTTGTCGAACACGTCGACGGCAGCTACAGCGGCATCATGGGCTTGCCGTTATATGACACTGCCGTTTTATTGAGAGCCTTCGGCCTCGCTACCTGAGCGCGCGGCCATTTCACCATGAGCGAAGAAATCCTCGTCAACGTCACCCCGCAGGAAACCCGCGTCGCCGTGCTGCACCTGGGCGCGGTGCAGGAACTGCACATCGAGCGCGCGCAATGCCGCGGGCTGGTGAGCAATATCTACATGGGGCGCGTGGTGCGCGTGCTGCCGGGGATGCAGTCGGCCTTCATCGACATCGGCCTGGAACGCGCGGCCTTTCTGCACGTGGCCGACATCTGGGAAGAGCGCCACGGCAACGAACCCGAGCGCCCGATCGAGCAGGTCCTGCACGAAGGCCAGTCGCTCATGGTGCAGGTGATCAAGGACCCGATCGGCACCAAGGGTGCGCGGCTGTCCACCCAGATCAGCTTTGCCGGACGCTATCTGGTGTATCTGCCGCAGGAAAGCCACATCGGCATTTCGCAGAAAATCGAAGGCGAGGAAGAGCGCGAGCTGCTGCGCCAGAAGCTGCACCAGCTGATGCCGGCGGACGCCACCGGCGGCTTCATCGTGCGCACCATGGCCGAGACCGCTGAAGACGCCGAAATGCAGGCCGACATCGACTACCTGCGGCGGCTGTGGAGCAGCATCCAGTCGCGCGGCAACTGCGAGGTGCCGTGCCTGCTGTATCAGGACCTTGACCTGTCGCTGCGTGTGCTGCGCGACTTCGTCAACCGCGATACCAGCCGCATCCTCATCGACTCGCGTGAAACCTATCAGCGCATGGCCGAGTTCGCGCAGAACTACACCCATGCCGTGCTCGACAAGCTGCAGCATTTCGGCGCCGATCGGCCGCTGTTCGACCTGCACGCCATCGAGGACGAAATCGCCAAGGCGCTGGGGCGACGCGTCGACCTGAAATCCGGCGGCTACCTCATCATCGATCAGACCGAGGCGCTGACCACGGTGGATGTGAACACCGGCGGCTTCGTCGGCGCGCGCAACTTCGACGACACCATCTTCAAGACCAATCTCGAAGCCGCGCAGGCCATCGCGCGGCAGCTGCGCCTGCGCAACCTCGGCGGCATCATCATCATCGACTTCATCGACATGGACAACGCCGAGCACCAGGAAGCGGTGTTGACCGAGCTGAAGAAAACGCTGGCGCGCGACCCCACCCGCAGCACCGTCAGCGGCTTCTCCGCGCTGGGGCTGGTCGAGATGACCCGCAAGCGCACGCGGGAGTCTTTGTCGCACGTGCTGTGCGAGCCCTGCCCCACCTGCGCCGGACGCGGCGAAATCAAGACCGCGCAGACCGTGTGCTACGACGTGCTGCGCGAAATCCTGCGCGAGGCGCGCCAGTTCGACGCGCGCGAATACCGCATCGTCGCCTCGCAAAGCGTGATCGACCTGTTTCTCGACGAGGAGTCGGGCAGCCTTGCCCAGCTCATCGACTTCATCGGCAAGCCGGTGTCGATGCAGGTCGAAACGACCTACCCGCAGGAGCAGTACGACATCATCTTGTTGTGATTGGGAAAGGCCTTGTCCGCGAAGGGCGCGAAGGGACACGAAGAAAACCAGGGCAACGCCAGTTTTTTTCCTTCGCGTTTCTTCGCGTTCTTCGCGGATAAAAGATTTTTCGTGAAAACCTGCCCACCTCCATATTGGCAAACCGCCTGTGCCGAGCTTGCCGCAGCCGACCCGGTAATGGCTGCGCTCATCGCGCGCTATCCCGACGCCATCCTCGCCAATCGCGGCGATCCCTTCCAGACCCTCGCGCGCGCCATCGTCGGCCAGCAGATTTCGGTCAAGGCGGCCGACAGCGTGTGGGCGCGCTTCGCCGCTTACGCAGAGATCATCAGCCCCGAACACATCGCCACACTGGAACTGGACGCGCTTGCCGCCTGCGGCCTGTCGCGCCGCAAGGCGGAATACCTCGTCGACCTCGCCGGGCATTTCACCGATGGCCGCGTCGAACCGGCGCGCTGGAAAAAAATGGAAGACGAAGCTGTCATCGCCGAACTCACCGACGTGCGCGGCATCGGCCGCTGGACCGCCGAGATGTTCCTCATCTTCAACCTGCGCCGCCCCGACGTCTGGCCGGTCGACGACATCGGCCTGCAAAAGGCCGTCGCGCTGCATTACCTGGGCGGCGAGCGGCCCACCCCCAAAAGCCTGCGCCAGCACGGCGAACGCCACGCGCCCTGGCGCACCGTCGCCACCTGGTATCTGTGGCGCAGTCTTGATCCGGCTGTGGTGCAGTACTGATTACAGGCTGATTTCCGCCACTACCGGCGCGTGATCCGACGGCCGCTCCAATTTGCGCATGTCGCGGTCGATGCTGGCGGCGCTACAGGCGGCGGCCAGCGGCGCTGAGAGCAGGATGTGGTCGATCCTGAGGCCATGGTTGCGGCGGAAGCCCATCATGCGGTAATCCCACCAGCTGAAGCTTTTTTCGGGTTGTTCAAACAGGCGGAAGCTGTCTTTCAGACCGAGCGAGAGTAGCGTCCTGAACCGCTCGCGTTCGGGCTCTGACACCAGCACGCTGCCCTTCCACGCCTCCGGATCGTGTACATCGCGGTCCTCCGGTGCGACGTTGTAATCACCCAGTACGGCGAGTTTTGGGTGACGCGCAAGCTCGTCCTTTAGCCACGCGGAGAGGGCGTCGAACCAGGCGAGCTTGTAGGGGTATTTGTCGGAATCGAGGCTCTGGCCGTTGGGGCAATACACGCACACCAAGCGCACACCATCGACGGTGGCGGCGATGACGCGCTTCTGTTCGTCATCTAAACCCGGGATGCCGACGCTGACTTCGGTCAGTTCGCTGCGGCTGACGATGGCGACGCCGTTATAGGTTTTCTGCCCGGCGAAGGCGACGCGGTAGCCGGCGGCTGCGAGTTCGGCGACCGGGAAGTTTTCGTCGGTGAGTTTGGTTTCCTGCAGGCACACCGCGTCGGGCTGGCGGGTGGCGAGAAAGTCCAGCAACTGGGGCAGGCGGACCTTGAGGGAGTTGACGTTCCAGGCGGCGATTTTCATGCCGCGGAGTTTAGCGCATACGACTCCACATGGGCTTTCACCCTGACGGGCACAAGAGCCCATAGTGGATCGGAGTCCTTTAGGGCAGTTGTAGGGTGCGCCCTGCGCACGCGGCATCCCTACAAAGGTGCGCAGGGCGCGCCCTACGGGCTAATGAATTGCCGGGGCGTGCGGCGCTATTGGAC
>DATMWS010000088.1:0-12476 GCA_035562135.1 Thiobacillus sp.
CAGCCGGACGGCTCATCAGGATGGAAAGCAGCCAGCCCGCGACGATGCCGCCGCCGACGAGGATGACGAATACGCCATCACCCCCGCCACTGCCCGAAGCAGCCGGCGGTGGCAAGGGCTCGCCCTCGATCAGCCGCATCAACTGCTGCACCCCCGCCTCGATGCCGCCGTAGAAATCGCCCGCCTTGAAATACGGCGTGATGGTTTCGGCGATCACCCGCTTGGCGATCGCGTCGGGAATCGCGCCCTCCAGCCCGTAGCCGACTTCCAGCCGCAATGTGCGGTCGTCCTTGGCGACGATCAGGATCACGCCGTCGTCGACTTTGGCGCGCCCGATTTTCCACTGCTCGGCCACGCGGATGCCGAACTGCGCGATGTCCTCTGGCTGGGTGGTGGGGACAATCAACACTGCAATCTGGCTGCCCTTTTGTGCTTCGAACGCAGCCAGTTTTCTTTCAAGCGTGGCGACTTGCCCGGCGCTGAGCGTGGCGGTCAGGTCGGTGACCCGGCGCGACAGTTCGGGCACCGCCACCTGGGCCCAGGCGGTCAGCGCACACAGCAACAGAATGAAACCGAGCGCAGCGCGCCCCGCAAGGGGATCTCGATGCCCCGTGTGGGTACTCCGACTTTCTACGGGCTGAAGCCCGTGAAAGATCGTATGCGTCCGGTGGTTCAGGGCGGCCAAGCCGGATCAGTAGCCGGGCGACAGGCTACCGGATGCGTCACCGCCGCTGGCGGGCGCAGCCGGGGCAGGTGCGGGCGCGGGGGCTACTTTTGGCGCCGGCGCGGGCGTACCGAAATCGACCCTGGGCGGCACGGCAAGCGCCTGTTCGTTTTCCACCGTGAAAGTCGGCTTGGTCTTGTAACCGAACAGCATCGCGGTGAGGTTGGAAGGGAAAGAACGCACCGTGACGTTGTAGGTTTTCACCGCGGCGATGTAGCGGTTGCGCGCGACGGTGATGCGGTTTTCGGTGCCTTCGAGCTGCGCCTGCAGGTCACGGAACAGGCCGTCGGCCTTCAGCTGCGGGTAGTTTTCGGCGACCAGCAGCAGGCGCGAGATCGCACCGGTGAGCTCGCCCTGCGCGGCGATGAATTTCTGGAACGCGGCCTCATCGTTGATCAGTTCCGGCGTCGCCTGGATCGCACCGACGCGGGCGCGCGCTTCGGTCACGCTGATGAGCACATCCTTCTCGTGTGCCGCATAGCCTTTCACTACGTTAACCAGATTCGGCACCAGATCGGCGCGGCGCTGATACTGGTTCAGCACCTCGGCCCAGGTGGCCTTGATGTCCTCGTCGGTGGTCTGCAGCGTGTTGTAGCCGCAGCCGGACAGGGTCAACGCCATGAATCCTGCGGCTACCCATTTGAAACCATTTGACCATTTGAACATTTCAGTCTCCCGGGTTGGTGGATATGGATTGCTGAAGTCTACGCCACGCCCCAGGTGGCAAACAGGGGGTCGGATTCGGGCAGCTTGTCGGCGTAGCGGTCATCCTTCGGGCGCTTGAGGCCGCGCTCGACATAGGTTTCCACCTTCTTGAAGCCGGCCTGCTTGATCAGCGTGCCGACCCAGGCCATGCGCTCCATCGGGTGCAGCTCGGTCCACAGCTTGATCACCTTGGGCGGAAAATAGCGGTGCGACAGCGTCACCACGAACAGGCCGCCCGGCTTCAATACCCGCTTGGCCTCGGCGACGATCTTGTGCGGTTGCGTCAGGTATTCGAACGACACCGTGCACACCACCGCATCGAAGCTGGCGTCGGCAAACGGCAGCTTGGGATCGGCGTTGATGTCCTTGACGATGCGCTCGGCGAGCTGCGGGTTGTCGGCCAGCTCCTCGGCGTTCAGCCCGAGGCCGACCACGGATTGCACCGTGTCCGGCAGGTGCGAGCGCCAGCTCGCCATGAGGTCGAGCACCCGCGCGTTCTCCGGCAGCACGGTGCGGTACAGCGCCTGGATGCGGCGCGCGCACACGGCGTCGACGTGGGTGAGCTTGCGGGCGAGCGTGTAGAACTCGGTATCGGGAAATTCGTCCTCGCGGCGGAATGCATCCGGCCCCTCGAAGTCGGTCGGCGTCTGCATCTGCGTTTCCATGCCGCTCCATTCCAGCAGCTGCTCCACCTTGCCGACCGGCTCGGTCGAGACATCGCTCTTGCCGCTGTCGATGCTGAAAATGCGGCCCTGCAGCGGGTGGCTGAAATTGGCGACGAAGCTGGCTTCGTTCAGCTTCATCACGCGGAACATCGGGCCGGGTGCATCGTCGGCGTGCAGCAGTTGCGACGGATAGAAGCGCCCCAACTTGAGCGGCGCGATCTCGCTGCGGAACGCCTCGTTCGGCACTTCGTGCTCGATCTTCGGCCCGACGTCGACCTGGGCATCGACCGGCGGCGTGTCGCCCGGCATCCACACCACCACCTGATGGCGGCCCAGATCGGAAAAATAATTGACGCGAAAACGCAGCGCGGAATGCAGAAGTTTCATAGGGAAAACATAGTTGTTAGATTCAGGAAACTTGTCCGCGAAGGGACACGAAGCAACCCCTAAAGATTTTTGGATTTTCTTCGCGTTTCTTCGCGTCCTTCGCGGATAAAAAAGATTTCATAGCCCCCGCATCGTCCGCCGCGCGAGGCACAGGTCCTCCCACGCCCGAGCCTTGTCGGGCAGGGTGCGCAGCAGGTAGGCGGGATGGTAGGTCACCACCAGCGGCACGTTCTGGAACGGGTGCACACGGCCGCGCAGGCGACTGATCGCTTCGTCGGTGTCGAGCAGGCTTTGCGCGGCAAAGCGCCCCAGCGCGAGGATGAGCTTCGGCTGGATGAGTTCGATCTGCGCCAGCAGATAGGGGCGGCAGGCGGCCACCTCGTCCGGCTCGGGATTACGGTTGCCGGGCGGGCGCGATTTCAGCACGTTGGTGATGTAGACGTTGTCGCCGCGTTTCAGGCCGATCGACGCCAGCATGGCGTCGAGCAGCTTGCCGGCCTGGCCGACGAAGGGCTCTCCCAGTCGGTCTTCATCCGCCCCCGGCGCCTCGCCAATGATCAGCCAGTCGGCGTTGCGGTCGCCCACGCCGAGCACGCCCTGGGTGCGGGTGGCGGAGAGTTTGCAGGCGGTGCAGTGGGCAACGGCGTCGGCGAGTGTGTCCCAGGTGTATGCGGCCGGGGCCAACTGCACGGGCGCGGTCTCGCGCAGCCGCCACACCGGGCCGATGCCCAGTTCGTTAAAGACGTCGTCGCGGCTCAGCATGACAAATCTTTTTTCATGATGAGCGCGTCCTCGCGGCCATCACGCGCGGGGTAGTAGCCTCGCCGAACGGCCAGGTCGACAAAACCGCTGCGGTGATACAGCGCAATGGCAGCCGTGTTGGAGGTGCGCACTTCAAGAAACAGGCTGCTCGCCTTGTGGTCGCAGGCACGCGCCAGACAATGGTCGAGCAGATCGCGCCCGAGACCATGGCGCCGCCAGATGGGTGCGATGGTGAGGTTGAGCAGATGCGCTTCGCCCGCCGCTGCCATCATCGCGTAATACCCGATCACCTCGCCCTCGGCTTCGCGCACCCACATGCTGTAACCGACGGCCAGCGAATCGGCGAAATTGCCTAGGCTCCACGGATATTCGTAACTCGCCAGTTCGATCCGGTGAATGCGCGGCAGGTCGGCCTCGGACATCGGACGCAAGCGATGCGCGATTTCGTGTACCGGAATGTCTGGCAGGCCACTCATGCGGATTTTTTCCTGCGGCGCTCGTCCACCGTCAGCGCCACCTTGTCGCGCAGGTAGATCGGTGCGGCGAGCGCGGCGTCCCTGCCCTCGCCGCGCGCAAAGGCCGCAGCGGCGAGCGGCGCCATCGCCGCGGCGTCGGGCATGAGCGTGTCGTCGATGCGCACGAGTTGTGACGCCAGACGCGGGCGCAACGCCTCGCCCAGCGCGGCAAAACCATTGCCGGCACCGACCCAGTCGCCCCCTTTGGGAACGGCCACTGATTCGGGCAGCGCCAACTGCGGCTCGCTCACGGCGCGCCAGGCTGCGCCGTCGCGCTGATACGCCGCCCAGTACACCTCGGCCATGCGCGCGTCGAGCACGGTCAGCACCTGTCCGGCGCCGGTCTGCTCGGCGATCGATTCCAGCGTGGAGACGCCGACCACCGGCAGGTCGGCGCCGAACGCCAGCCCCTGCGTTACGGCGCAGGCGATGCGCAGGCCGGTGAACGAGCCGGGGCCGGCGCCGTAGCCGATGCCGTCGAGCTGGCGTAGCGTGAGGCCGGTCTCGCGCAGCAGTTCGTCCACCATCGGCAGCAGCAGGCTGCTGTGCCGCTGCCCCGCCAGCACGCGGCGCGCCTGGATGCAGCCATCCAGCCACAGCGCAGCCGAGCACCATTCGGTGGAAGTATCGATAACGAGCAATTTCATCCGCGCAATTTTAACAGGCCGTTGAAGTACGCCACGGGGCCGTGAAAGTGCTGCAACGGCCTGTTATCGATTGCCGCGATAGACGACACGGTAAATCGCACCGGCGTGGTCGTCCGACACCAGCAGACTGCCGTCGGGCAGGACCAGCACGTCGGCCGGTCGACCCCAGGCTGACTCGCCTTGCTGCCAACCGCTGACGAAGGGTTCGTAGCTCACCGCCTGGTTGTCCTGCAAGCGCACCATGCTCACGCGGTAACCGCTTTTGCTGCTGCGGTTCCACGAGCCGTGTTCGGCGATGAAAACGGCATTGCGGAAGCGCTCGGGGAAAGTCGTGCCGGTGTAGAAACGCATGCCCAGGCTCGCCACGTGCGCGCCCAGGTTCTGTACCGGCGGCACGAACTCGGCGCAGCGCCGGCCCTTGCCGAATTCAGGATCGGCGATCGTACCGCCGTGGCAATACGGGTAGCCGAAGTGTTGGCCGGGCCGGCTCAGGCGATTGAGTTCATCCGGCGGCGCATCGTCGCCCAGCCAGTCGCGGCCATTGTCGGTGAACCACAGTTCGCCGCTCTGCGGCTGCCAGTCGAAGCCCACTGTGTTGCGCACACCGCGCGCGACCACCTCGATCTTGCCGCTCGCCACATCGAGCCGGGTGATCGTCGCATAGCGGTCCGGGTCGGGCGCACAGATATTGCACGGCGCGCCCACCGGCACATACAGCTTGCCGTCGGGGCCGAAGACAATGAATTTCCAGCCGTGATGGGTGTCGGTGGGATAGGTCTGGCTCACCGTTTCGGGGCGCGGCGGCTTATTCAGACGCGCCTCGATATTACGCAGCCGCAGGATGCGGCTCACCGCCGACACATACAGATCGCCGTCGCGGAACGCCACCCCTACCGGCATCTCGAGCTGGTCGGCAACTACCACCGGCGTGCGCGCGCCTGCCAGCGGAATCGCGTAGACCTTGCCGGCGCCCATGCTGCCGACGAACAAGGTATTTTTGCCGAGCGCCATCTGCCGCGCATTGGGCACGCGGGCAAACAGCTCGATCTCGAATCCGGGCGGCAGCCTGAGACGGGCAAGCGGCAGGGAATCCGCGGCCGCCTGCGCCAGCCAACCGAACGCCATCACGGTGAATACGATCAGTCGCTTCATGACTTCCTCCATTCAGTCAGGCCGCAAGGGAATCAGAATTTCGAAGCGCACCCGCGACCACGGGTCGCGTACCTCTGCCAGGCGGGCGATCCGGGCCACCAGTGTCTGGCCGCCATCCATGAAGCGCGCGACGTCGGCGTTCTCGCGGCGCGGCACATAGCCAATCTTGTGGCCCCGCCATTCCACCCGCACCGCTTTGGCATCATGCGGATTGTGCGGCTCGCGGATCAGGGTGAGCGCATCGCCCACCTGCATCTGCGGCCACAACGTCTTGCCCGCGTGGTACTGAAAGCCGACCAGCGGCGAATCCTGCAGCAGGATGTGCGCGGCGATCTCGGCATGCAGCGGCTGCACCCACATCAAAATCAGAAACAGCAACGCCAGCCGACGATTCATGCGATGGCCCGAATCTCAGGGTTAACGCAGCATTTTACTGAGAAAACCGGTTCCAAATCCGCGCTGGCGGGCGGGTTTCGGGTTTACTTTCTTGACTCGACAAGCCACCTTCTGCTTGAGGTAGGATGAAGGCATTCTCAACTTTCCCCCGTCACCACAACCACGCCATGCCGAGAAAAGCCGCCGCCCAGACCAAGCTGTTTGTTTTGGATACCAACGTGCTGATGCACGATCCCACCAGCCTGTTCCGTTTCGAGGAGCATGACATCTACGTGCCGATCGCCACGCTGGAGGAACTCGACCAGCACAAGAAGGGCATGACCGAAGTCTCGCGCAACGCCCGCCAGGCCAGCCGCTTCCTTGACGAGATCATCAGCAAGCTCGACACCATCGAAGATGGCGCACCGCTCGCGCCGCACAGCCACAACGCCGCCACCGGCAAGCTGTTCCTGCAGACCGAGGCGATCACCGGCGACATTCCGCTGAGCCTGCCGACCAGCAAGGTCGACAACCAGATCCTCGGCGTGGTGTTGTTCCTCTCGCGCCATCACCCCAAGCGTCAGGTCATCCTGGTGTCGAAAGACATCAACATGCGCATCAAGGCGCGTGCGCTGGGATTGCCCGCCGAGGACTACTTCAACGACAAGGTGCTGGAAGACACCGACCTGCTCTACGCCGGGGTGCGCGAACTGCCCGCCGACTTCTGGGACGCTCACGGCAAGGGCATGGAATCGTGGCAGGCCAACGGTCACACCTACTACCGCATCAAGGGGCCGCTGGTTTCGAGTTTTCTGCCGAATGAATTCGTTTTTCAGGAAGGGCCCAACCCGCTCTACGCCAAGGTGCTGAAGGTCGAGGGCAAGCAGGCGGAGATGGTCACGGTGCGCGATTTCAGCCACCACAAGAACAATGTGTGGGGCATCACCGCGCGCAACCGCGAGCAGAACTTTGCGCTCAACGTGCTGATGGATCCCGAGATCGATTTCGTCACCCTGCTGGGCCAGGCCGGCACCGGCAAAACCCTGCTCACGCTCGCCGCCGCCCTGGTCCAGATGCTGGATAAAAAAATCTATAGTGAAGTCATCATGACCCGCGTGACCGTTCCGGTGGGCGAAGACATCGGTTTCCTGCCCGGCACCGAAGAGGAGAAAATGACGCCGTGGATGGGTGCACTGGAGGACAACCTCGACGTGCTGAACAAGAACGACGACGACGCCGGCGAGTGGGGGCGCGCGGCGACGCAGGACCTGATCCGCAGCCGCATCAAGGTGAAATCCCTGAATTTCATGCGCGGGCGCACCTTCCTCAACAAGTTCCTGATCATCGACGAAGCGCAGAATCTCACGCCCAAGCAGATGAAAACACTGATCACGCGCGCCGGGCCGGGCACCAAGGTGGTGTGTCTGGGCAACATCTCGCAGATCGACACACCCTACCTGACCGAAGGCAGTTCCGGCCTCACCTACGTGGTCGACCACTTCAAGGGCTGGCCGCACAACGGCCACGTCACCCTGCAACGCGGCGAGCGCTCGCGCCTGGCCGATTACGCCGCCGAGGTGCTGTAATCCCGAGCCTTCAAGGAGACGCATCATGGCCACCCTAATTTCAAGGCGCTGGATCATCCTGGCCACCGGCCTCACCCTCGCCCTGCCCGTCCACGCCTTCGACTGGGACGGCATGCTGAAGGGCGTGCTCGGCAAGCCTGCCACCCAGCCCGCCGCCAGCGGCGTCGACGCGCTCTCCAGTGCCGACATCAATGCCGGGCTGAAAGAGGCGCTCACCCGGGGGGCTGAAGCCGCGGTCACCCAACTCGGCCAGAAAGACGGCTTCTTCGGCAACGCCGCGCTGAAAATCCCACTGCCGCCCAGCCTGCAGAAAGCCGAAAAAGCCATGCGCCTATTCGGCATGGGCAAGCAGGCCGACGAATTGGTGCTGTCGATGAACCGCGCCGCCGAAGCCGCCGTGCCGGAAGCCAAAACCCTGCTGGTGGATGCGGTGAAGGAAATGACGCTGGAAGACGCCAAGGGCATTCTGACCGGCGGCAAGACCTCGGCCACCGACTTCTTCCGCAAGAAAACCGAAACCCGGCTCACCGAGCGCTTCGCCCCCATTGTCAAGGCGACCACCGACAAGGTCGGACTGGCGCAGCAGTACAACCAGTATGCTGGCATGGCCGCGCAGTTCAACCTGGTCGACAAGAAGCAGGCCAGCGTCGAGCAGTACGTCACCCAGCAGGCGCTCGACCGGCTCTATACCGTGATCGGCGAAAAGGAGGCCGCGATCCGCGCCAACCCCATGCAGGCGGGCAGCGATCTGCTGAAAAAGGTTTTCGGCGCCGTGATGGGCAAGTGATGCACCACGCGTGCCGACAGCATTCGGCTACGGTGTGCCCGGGCTGCGCTATGCTTCTGGCTCGTTTGCACCCGCCTTTTAAGATCGCCATGACAACGAGAATGAAAACGCTTGGCCTGCTGGCCGGACTGCTGCTCGCCCTGCCTGCCCAGGCCTGGGAAGTCGGCGAATTCAAAAACGGCATGCCGCGCGCCGAGGTCGAGCAAGCCCTCAAGACCTGGAATTTCGACAAGATCCTGCCGGTCGGCAACGACGGCCTGTTTGTCTACGACCTGCCCAACAACCCTGCCGGCCGCCGCTTTCTGTTCTCCTTCTGCAACGACAAGCTGGTGGCGTTCGAGCAGGAAGTCGAACCGGCTTTCCGCCACTTCGTCGTCATCGCCTCGAACTATTCCAACCTGTACGGCAATCCGCTCAAGGTCATCCCCTATACCAGCGTCATTGCCAATGGCGAAAAGAGCCTGCTGGCGATGTTCTGGCGCAAAGGCTCGGATTACATGGGAATCAAATACGCGCTGTATCCCACCAGCGAACAGCTCTCAATGACCTGGCAGGTCAGCAACAACTGCTGGCAGGCGCCCCGCTAAGCCTCCCTGATTTGCCCCCTCTTCGGGGCGAAATTCACGCCAGGGGCTTGCGCATCCGTTGCGGCGCAGCATGGGCACAGTGCCCCAGTGCAATTACCAGCGCGGGCGTTTCGCTTGGCGGAACGGCCAGGGCAGCCGCCAGGATATCCGCATCAAACCCGCCGATCGGACAACTGCCGAGCCCCAGGTGCGCCGCCTGCAACAGCATGTGCGCTGCGGCAAAGTTGCACTGGCCCTGCGCCCAGGCTGCCATGGATTCAGCGCGGTAGAACGCACGATAAGCCGCATCGATCGGTGCGCGGTCCTGGCCACGCGCCTCGGCTTCGAAGCGCGCCCGCACGTAATCCGAGTCCGGGTCGAGCGCTGCCACCAGCGCCACGATCACGATGAAGGCCGCAGCGGTCGCCGCAGTGGGCTGGTCGTAACAGGCCCGCGCAATGGCTGCCCGTCCCGTTTCATCCTCCACGCGAATGAAACGCCAGGGCTCCAGGCCAAAAGCCGAAGGCGCCAGCCGGCCCGCTTCCAGCAGCAAGGCCAGTTCGCTTGCAGAGACAGGCTGTCCCCCCACAAACTGGTGGCAGGCATAGCGCTGTTGAATTGCGTCGAGCAGGGTATGCATCGGCTTGACTCCTGGAACGAACCGCACTTCAACCATAGGTCATCGTCCCGGATTGCGTAGACGTCTTTGAGCTTGAACCCGAAGCTCGAAGGAGAGGCCATGAGCCGCAAGGCGGGGGCTTTATGACACGAGCAAACCCTGGCGTGCGAACAGCCACACTTGCTGGCATGTCAGTTCCCTCACCCTGTCCAGCGGCACCTCCAGCCCCGATTGCGCCAGCGTGGCCTGCATGTGCGCCGCGAGTTCATCGACGGTGCGGCTGCCATCCAGCGCGCTCAGCAGCGCGCGCCCAGCCGGGTCCAGATCCATCGCCACATGGCGCGCCCCGCTCACCACCCAGCCGGGCGAACTCGCCTGCCGGCGCGCCAGGGCGTGCGCAGCGGGACGCTCTCCCGGTTCGGCGGCAAACGACCCGGCCAAAACAGTCGGCATCACGCCATGCATCATTACCAGCTGAAACAGCGCGTCGCGCAACGCGGCTTCATCCACCTCCGCGCCGGCGGCGTGTTCGGCCATCGCCTGACGGGCGGCAGACAGCAGCGCCGCGTAGCCCAGCGCGCCGGGATAGGCGGCCGACAAGACCATGGCAGCCGCCTTCATCGCCGGCTGCGCAATCGGAAAGGTATTGCCCGCCGGGTTGACGAAGCCCTGTTCGGTGGCTGCCTCCAGATCGATTTCCTCGTCGCAGCGCAAGTCCGCATAGAACGCCAGCCCACTCAAGGCGCCGGCCTGCGGCGGCCGGGCGCAGGGGGCGTCGTGACGCGCAATCAGTGCACGGCGAAAACGGATGGCAAGCGCATCGTCGAGTGCGGCCTCGGCATCCAGCCAGCGCCCGGCCATGCCTTCCGGCGTCAATCCCCAGGCATCTTCGAGTTCGACCACGGCGAGGCGCGGGCCGGCCTCGCCGACATAGCGCAGGCCGTGCGCGTCGAGCTGTGCGGCAAATTCGCCGAAACCCATCGGTGCATTGAATTCGGCGAGGTATTCGTGAAACAGGTAAGACGGTGCAGCCGACTTGAGATAGGCGATTTCCTTCAGCAAGGCCGGATCGCTCCATTCTGCGGCCAGTTCATCCAGCACGCGCAGCGCCTGTTGATAGCGCGCGGGTGCCGGCTGATCGGCCGCGGTGCGTTCGACCAGCGCGGCGCGCAGAGGCAGGAGACCGGCCCAGCCAGCCGCGACGTTGAAACTGATGTAGGCGATGCCGTGCGGCGAAAGATGGCGCCGGCAGACAGCGAGCAGCGCCTGCTGCACCGACGGCGGCACCCAAGAAAACACGCCGTGCGCGATGATGGTGTCGAATTCGCCCAGATCGTCCGGCAGCGCGGTGAGATCGCCGTGCAGGATGCGGACGTTGGGCAGCCCCAGCGCCTGGATGAAAGCGGCGCCCGCCTCCGCCTGCACGCGCGACAACTCCACCCCCACGCACGCGGACCCCGGCCAGCGCCACGCCAGCGGAATCAGGTTGCCGCCCTGGGCGCAGCCCAGTTCCAGAATCCGGGCTCGGCTCGGATCGGGCGCATCGAAACCATGCAGTTTCGCCACCGCCGCCAGAAAATCCGGCTGGGTTTCGGGCAGTGGCAGACTGTCGTAGGGAAGTTCGTCGTAGCTGGGGAGAGTATCCATGCGCGAAATTGTAGCGTCGGCCATACTGAAAACGTGTCCCTGCCTGACTGGATGATGATCGCGATGAATGCAACTCGATTGCTGCCCCACCCCGCCCGACTGCACGGGCTGATACGCTGATGCGCACCTGGATGATCCGGACGCTCGGCTGCGCGGCATTGTTGTTGAGCCTGCTGGCGCCGCGTGCCGAGGCCGACGCGACCTGGATCGAGCCGGGGACGGATGGCCGTCCCGAAGTGCACCTGTATTTTTTCTGGTCGCTTAGCTGCCCGCATTGCCTGGCGGCGCGCCCGTTCGTCGAGGCCATCCCCGCCAGCCGGCCGTGGGTGAAGCTGCATTCGCTGGAACTCAGCCGCCATCCCGAGCATGTCCGCCACTATGTCGCGCTGGCCGGCCAGTTGGGGCAATCCGCGCAGGCCGTGCCGGCGCTGCTGTTCTGCGGTCGCATGTGGACCGGCTGGGACGACGACGCCAGCACCGGGCAAGACCTGCTCGCCGCGCTGGACGCCTGCCGCGACGCCGCACTCACCGGCACCGCACTTGACACCGCGCGAACCCAGCCCGCGCTCACCCTGCCATTCCTGGGCAAGCTGGATGCCAACGCGCCGTCGCTGCCGCTGCTGACCGTGCTGATCGCCGGCCTTGACGCCTTCAATCCCTGCGCATTTTTCGTCCTGCTGTTTCTGCTGTCGCTGATGGTTCACCAGAACAGCCGCGCGCGCATGCTGACCCTCGGCGGCGTTTTCGTGCTGTGTTCGGGCCTGATGTACTTCGCCTTCATGGCGGCGTGGCTCAACCTGTTCCAGTTGCTCGGCAGTCTGGCCTGGGTGACGCTGGCCGCCGGCGTGACTGCCCTGGCGGTCGGGCTGATCAACGTCAAGGATTTCTTCCGCTTCGGGCGCGGCATCTCGCTGTCCATTCCGGAATCCCGCAAGCCCGCGATTTACCAGCGCGCGCGCGCCATCCTCGCCGCCGGCAATGTGCCGGCCATGCTCGCCGCCACGGTATTGCTCGCGATGGCTGTCAATTTCTACGAGTTGCTGTGCACCGCCGGCTTTCCCATGGTCTACACGCGCCTGCTGACCCTGCATGACATCGGCCCCACCGGACATTACCTGTATCTGGCGCTGTATAACGTGGTCTACGTGATTCCGCTCGCCATGATCGTGGGGGTGTTCGCCTTCACCATGGGCGCGCGAAAATTGAGCGCGCGCGAAGGCCGCCTGCTCAAGTTGATGTCCGGCGTGATGATGTTGCAACTGGGTGTGCTGCTGGTGCTGGCGCCGGAATGGCTAAACCGGATCGGCGTTGCGTACGCCCAGCAGGGCGAACGCAACGC
>DATMWS010000089.1:0-3703 GCA_035562135.1 Thiobacillus sp.
CTCCACCACAGCCGGACGCCCGCGTCGACGCGCCCTACCGCCTCGACCTGACCTTCGATTTATCCCTGCCGCTGCCGCCGCAGCTGGAAGCCGCGAAATTCCGCCTCGTCAGCCGCGCTGCCGAACTGCGGCGCCAAGGGCACGCGGCGCCGAAGACCGTGGCGAACCAGCGCGCACGCTGGACCACGATGCTGCGCCTGCTCGACGGCGACGCCACGCCGGACGCTGACAGCGCAGAACTGCTGGATGAAGGTCGGGCGCTGGTGGCGGGTGGTTATTGCGAAATCCTGCGGCTGGCGGATGGCGGCGCGGAGACAACATAATGATGGACGGAAAGCCTGACGGCCCATTTGAGACGGACAGGGTTGCCTCCGACTTTTCATGACGTAAGAGACGTAAGATGGAGACTGGGGTAATCGCCAAGTCTGATCGATTCAATGGCTTAGTGGCAAAAATGCCCTGTCTCGATATTAAAAAACGTTTGGACCCATGGGTCTCTTGAATAACTGTTAGGTTGCAGGAGAAGACGCGAGATGGACCCATTCATGCTCAGTGTGCTCATTTTCGCTCTCATGCTCGTAGCTGTTGTGTTGCGCTCGATTCTTCGTTGGAAAGGTCTGTGGCGTTGGGCGGCTTCTCTGCCTTTAGTTGTGTTAGCTCTGGCAGTTTTGAATATTGAGCTTCATCCCGCTTCACACAACTTGCTGCCCTTTGAAATTATTATGTGGGTGGTGCTTGGCTTCATTATTCTAAGTGTCGTAGCTGCGGTCCGGTCACGGGTACTGAAAGAACCAAAAGAGGAAAGCATTCGTGGCCATTGGGGCTAACTACCAGTTCCACGCGACCGGCTATGCCGGCGCATGAACCGGGCCGTTATCCAAAAAAAACCGGGGCACACAGC
Organism: Thiobacillus sp.; assembly: GCA_035562135.1. Taxonomy (GTDB): domain Bacteria; phylum Pseudomonadota; class Gammaproteobacteria; order Burkholderiales; family Thiobacillaceae; genus Thiobacillus. The sequence continues at coordinate 902 of DATMWS010000089.1, forward strand.
CCCGGTTTTCATTTCAGCGTGGAAGCGCAAAGCTGCCTTAAGCGAAATTCGCTTCGGAAAACTTCCAGTTCACCAGGTTGTTGAGGAAAGTCTCGACGAACTTGGGACGCAGGTTGCGGTAGTCGATGTAGTAGGCGTGTTCCCACACGTCGATGCACAGCAGGGCCTTGTCGCCGGTGGTCAGCGGGGTGCCGGCGGCGCCCATGTTGACGATGTCGACCGAGCCGTCGGCCTTTTTCACCAGCCAGGTCCAGCCGGAACCGAAGTTGCCCACGGCGCTGGTCTGGAAGGCTTTCTTGAATTCGTCGAGGCTGCCCCACTTGGCATTGATGGCGTCAGCCAGCGCGCCAGAGGGGGCGCCGCCGCCGTTGGGCGACAGGCAGTTCCAGAAAAAGGTGTGATTCCACACCTGCGCGGCGTTGTTGTAAACGCCGCCGGCAGGGGCGGTCTTGACGATGTCCTCAAGCGACTTGCTCTCGAACTCGGTGCCCTTGATCAGGTTGTTGAGGTTGGTCACATAGGCCTGATGGTGCTTGGCGTAGTGGTACTCGAAGGTTTCCTGGGACATGTGCGGCGCGAGCGCGTCCATGGCAAAGGGCAGTGCGGGCAAGGTGTGTTCCATAACGCTCTCCTGAATTGAATGAACAGCAATCAATATAGTGTGTCGCTCAAGCGTGACAACCTGATGGGGTGGCGCGATTGAACAGAAAGGACAACCGTGCCGGGACCCCAACAAGGATGTACTCCTGTGCGAATCGACTGTGGCTTGTGTGTGGCCGGACGAGATGGCCTGTCCGGCTGCGGTTGTGGCGTGCTGAATGCCGCACGCACAACGGAAAATGGTCGGGACGAGAGGATTTGAACCTCCGACCACTTGACCCCCAGTCAAGTGCGCTACCAGGCTGCGCTACGCCCCGACGAAGCTCAGGATTCTAACAGATGAGCCGCGTCTGGCGGAAGCCCGTCAGCCCAATATTTTCAGGATGGCGGTGATTTCGGCGCGCAGTTTGCCAATATTCAGCGCCGTTGCAGCAGACGCGGGCACCGCTTCGGGTGTCGGTTCGGCGTCGTGCTCAAGTCGTTGCCGCGCGCCACTGATGGTGAACCCTTCTTCATACAGCAACTCACGGATGCGGCGGATCAGCAGCACCTCGTGGTGCTGATAGTAGCGGCGGTTGCCGCGCCGCTTGACCGGGCGCAGCTGGGTGAATTCCTGCTCCCAGTAACGCAGTACGTGCGCCTTGACGGCGCACAGTTCGGACACTTCACCGATAGTGAAATAACGTTTTGCCGGAATCGGCGGAAGCTCACTCTTCGCTGGGCGTTCCAACTTGGGCGCCTTCGACCTGCGACTTGAGTTTCTGGCTGGCGTGGAAGGTCACCACGCGACGCGCGGAAATCGGCATTTCTTCGCCGGTTTTTGGATTGCGGCCAGGACGCTGCGGTTTCTCGCGGCACTGGAAATTGCCGAACCCGGACAGTTTGACGATATCGCCCTTCTCGAGCGACAAACGGATTTCGTCGAAGAAGGACTCGACGACGTCCTTGGCCTCGCGCTTGTTCAAACCCACTTTTTCGAACAGCAGTTCGGCCAGGTCAGCTTTGGTGAGGGTGGTCATGCTTGTATGTTGTCAGGGATGGCTGGTGAAAAATCGCGTCATACACGCAAACTGGCATTGCACTGACGAAGCGCCGCATCGACCAGTTTTTGCACTGCATCTTCCACTTCCTGATCCGTCAATGTGCGTTCAGTATCTTGCATAACTACCCGGATAGCAAGGCTTTTTTGGTTTTCTGCCACGCCTTTTCCGCGGTAATCGTCGAACACGTCGATCGACCGGACCTGGGCAGACGCAACCTCACTTAGCGCGGCGAGCAACTCGCCTGCGGGGGTATGGCCGTCCAGCACGAACGCCAGATCGCGCCGCACCTGCGGAAAACGCGACAAGGTCGCATGCCGCGGCAAGCCGCGCTGTGCCAGCGCCTGGCTGTCGAGTTCGAACAGCACCGGCGCGGCCGGCAGATCGAACGCCTGCACCAGACGCGGATGCAGGGCGCCGATCCAGCCGATGGCCCGGCCATGGGCCCACAGTTCGGCACATTGTCCCGGATGCAAGGCGGGATGCGCACCGCGCCGGGCATCGAGCGCATCGCTGAACAGCCGTTCCAGGTCTCCCTTGAGGTCGAAGAAATCGACGCGCCGCGACGGCGCGCCCCATTGCTCCGGCAGCGCGTCACCATAGGCCAGCCCGCCCAGCTTCATCGGCTGTTCGTCAAGCGATGCGTACACCCGACCCAACTCGAAAATGCGCACCCGTTCCTGCTGGCGGTTGAGGTTGTGACGCAGGGTTTCCAACAAACCACCCCACAGCGTCGTCCGCATCGCCGACAGCTGGCTGGCGATGGGATTGGCGAGTAGCAGCGGACGGGCGTTGGCATCGAGCGCCGTCTCCCACGCCGGGTCGACAAAGCTGTAGGTGATGACTTCCTGATAATCCAGGTCGACCATCATCTGGCGCAGGGTATCGTCAGCCAGCACCGTTTCGTCCTGCGGCAACATGCGCGAAGGCGCCGCCGGCGGCTGGGCGGGAATGTTGTCATAGCCGAACAGGCGCACCGCCTCTTCGATCAGGTCTTCCTCGATCGCCAGATCGAAGCGGAAGCTCGGCGGCGTGACGATCAGGCGATCGCTCTGCCGTTCGACGCCCGCGCCAAGCGCGAGCAAGCCGCGCACCACCTCATCCGCATCGAGTTCGACGCCGGCCACGCGCGCAAGCCGCGCCAGCCGCAGGGTGATCGGAT
>DATMWS010000090.1:0-2799 GCA_035562135.1 Thiobacillus sp.
GATCACTACCTCTGCGCTTGCCGGGTTTGTCCAACACCAGGTGAGTCCACATGCCGCCCGTCAAGCCTTGCCCCAGCGCCCGATCGTCTGCTTGCGGCCTTGCCGCGCAAGGACCGCCAGCGTTTCCTGGCGCGCTGCGAGCCGGTCGATCTCCTCTTTGCCGAGGTCCTGGCCGAACCCGGGGAGCGCATTCGCCACGCTTCCTTTCCCACGGAAGGTTTCGCTTCCCTGACCGTACCGATGGATGAGCGCACCAGCCTGGAGGTCGGGCTGGTCGACGACGAAGGCATGCTCGGGATCTCCCTGTTACTCGGGGTGGATGTTTCGCCGCTGCACGCCCTGGTGCAGGGCGAAGGCCCGGCACTGCGCATGGCGGCTGCACCGTTTCGCGGCGAACTCGAACAGAGCCTTGCGCTGCAACGGGAGCTGAAGCGCTACCTCTATGTGGTCATGGGCCAGCTTGCGCAAACGGCCGCCTGCACCCGCTTCCATGGGGTGGAGGCGCGCCTTGCCCGGTGGCTCCTGATGACGCAGGACCGCGCGCACTCGGACGCGTTTCATGTAACGCACGAATTCCTGGCCTACATGCTGGGCGTGCGCCGCGCCGGCGTCACCGAGGCCGCCGCTTCGCTGCAAGACTGCAAACTGATGAGCTATAGCCGCGGGGATGTCAGGATTCTCGACCGCGGCGACTTGGAGGCCGCTTCCTGCGCGTGCTACGCGGCCGACAAGGCGACCTGCGCGAGGTGGATGAGCTAGCGCGCTTTTCGACGAAGTCTTTAGTTCTACTCTGTCAGATTCCATTTCAACCTGATGCATTGAGGATAGCAGCTTGACGTTTGTATGCCGATTCCATTGCTCTTCGTCGTTGCTCGTGGCGCTCGACGATGGACTGCACGAGGTCGTCTTCGGATTCGATCTTCGAGGGTAGGCGATGGCGCAGCATTTCCACGACATCACGGCAGGACAGCAGCTTGGCCGTTTCCCGATTGGCCAGACGCTCCTTCGCGAGGAACATCATGGCGATCATTACCAGGCACATGTGATGGTGCCAACCATTCCACAGGCGCACTTGGTAGTCGGCCATGCCACAGTGGCCTTTGGCGTCCTCGAAGGCGCGCTCCACGAAGTGGCGAGACGCCTGCATCGTTGCCAGGTGGCGCAGGGACGCCTTGGGTTTGGCATTGGAAAGGCAGAACTTGATCTGGGAGCCGTCCAGTTCTCGGCGCACCAGCAAGTGCCAATGGCGGGCGTGGGGCGAGTGCGCGTCCCAGACAAACACCCGGGCGCTGAGATACTCGGCGATCACCTTGCCCTTCTCGCCTTCGCGCACCGACAGGCGCCGCCAGTGCGAGTGCGGCTGGCGCGCCGCCCACTCGCTCACCGTCTCGGGGCGGATCGCAGTGGCCAGCGCGCTCGGCGCCTTGCCCTTGCCAGAGCGGCGCGCAGGCACACTGGGCGCCGGATCCTCCAGGTAGATGCGCTGATCCGAATGCACCTCTGCGAGGAAGATCTCGCCCTCGGCGTCCAGATCGCGCAGCAGCCACGGCAGATGGCCGTAGCCGCCGTCGATCACGCTGTAGGCGAACTGCAGTCCGGCCCGGCGGGCACGCATCACCATCTCGAAGGCGATTTGGCCCTTGGTGCGAGACTCCCACGCGTGCTCGGGAATGCCCGCTTGCTCGCAACGAGCCGGATCGCTCGTCCATTGCTTCGGCAGATACAGCTCTTCATCGACCAGGGCGGCCACGCCCTCGCAGGTGATCGCGCCAAACACGCCGACCTGGCAATTATCCGTCTTGCCCAGCCGGCCGTTCCACTGGCGTGCCACGCCGGCCGACTTCTCACCCTTCTTGCTCAAGCCGCTCTCGTCGATCACGAAGGCACACGGCCCGCGGCTGGCGAAGGCGCCATTGGCATCACGCACCAACTGGCGATAGACCCCGCGCCGATCCCAGGCGGACTCGCTCAGCATGTGGTGCAGCCTCTGGTAGTGCGAATCGGCCACGACTTCGGCCATTTGTTCCATGTTCGCCTTGCGCGACTGGAACAGTCCGCGGATATACAGCGTAGCCGCCTCATCGACCGAGCGGGTGGCGCTGGCAAAGCAGGCCGAATAGGGCGTGAAGTGGGACTCCAGGTGTTCCAGGGCGGAACGGACGATAGCAGATATGCTATCAGAGTATTGGAGTTGACATTGTCATTAACAACTCCTTGATATTCATAACGAAACACAACGCTGCCCATTCTATCAAATGCCAATGGCACAAGCAAGAGTTTCAATCTGACAAAGTAGAAATAGACGGGTTCCGGAATTGCGCGTAGGAAGCAGATGACGGAACCGCGCGCAGTAGCCCAACCGTCCTCTGAACGCCAAGTGCCTGCGAAGATGAACCCACAGACTACGAGCACTGCGTTCGATGCATTGAGAACGGCGCAATTCAAGAACTGCTCATCGCGAACAACGACCAGCGCTACTACCCGCGGGCCGGGAGATGGCATTACGTGGTCGCCAAGCGCGGCCACCTAACGCACCAGACTGGCGAAACGCTGGGCGAGGAAATGCTCGGTCCTGATTACGCATCACATCGAGGTCGGCGATGATATGAAACACCTGAACAAGGCACTTCTGGTCAGTTTGCTTGCCTCCAATCTCGCCGTCGGCCAGGAGGCAACAAGTATCGAGGCTGAGACGGTCGGGCGCCTGGTGGCGGAAGCGATCAACTCGGATGCTCAGTTCAAGATTTCCCAGCTTGAGAACTCCAGGGCACTCAAGTCGGCGGTTTCTAAGTTCAGGAC
>DATMWS010000091.1:0-2593 GCA_035562135.1 Thiobacillus sp.
ACGCCAGTCGTATCGCCGGGTAGCTAAGCACGGAAGAGATAAACGCTGAAAGCATCTAAGCGTGAAACTTGCCTCAAGATGAGATATCCCTTGTGATTCGATCACACTGAAGGGTCGTTCGAGACCAGGACGTTGATAGGCTGGGTGTGGAAGCGCAGTAATGCGTTAAGCTAACCAGTACTAATTGCCCGTGAGGCTTGATCCTATAATTTTGAGAAGCGGCACAGCGTGTGTTTGCGTACAGTCTCAACCCAAAAAACCTTCTTCCAATTCAGTCGGCTGAAAGTCGCAAGACAATCGGCACCCCAGACAATTCGAATGCTGGGATGAGCCCAAAGACTCATTCCTCACCCCTTTGTCTGACGACCATAGCAGAGTGGAACCACCCCTTCCCATCCCGAACAGGACGGTGAAACGCTCCCGCGCCAATGATAGTAGGCATCCGCCTGTGAAAGTAGGTCATCGTCAGACTCCTTATTCGTGCCCTCAAAGCACACCAAAACCCCCTCCCGAAAAGAGGGGGTTTTTTATTGGGAAATCGCGCGCCCAAGCCATGTAAAATTCGGCGGGTGCATACCCGACCTCACAAAGTCCTGTTTCCGCTGTTGCGCCGGTTGTCCGATGGCCGTTTCCATTCTGGCCAGGCGCTGGCGGACGAATTCAGCCTTTCCCGCTCCAGCATCTTCAACGTGCTTGGCCAGGTCGAGGCCATGGGCCTGACGATTCACGCCGTGCGCGGACGCGGCTATCGCCTGCCCGAGCCGGTCGAGTGGCTGGATGGCGGTGCCGTCGCGCAGCACCTTGGCCCCACTGCGAGCGCTTACGCGATCCATATTCTGGACAGTGTGGATTCGACCAATACGGCTCTGATGGCCGCAGCCTTGAACGGGGCTGCAGACGGCACCTTGTTCTGCAGTGAGCACCAGCATTCCGGCAAGGGCCGGCGCGGCCGTCACTGGCATTCGGTGCCGGGTGGCAGCCTGACGTTTTCGGCGTTATGGCGCTTCGACAACGGCCTGCAGTCGCTGGCGGGCCTGAGCCTGGCCGTGGGGCTGGCGATCGCGCGTGCGGTCAATCGTCACAGCGGCCATCCGGCACGTTTGAAGTGGCCCAACGATGTGCTGGTGGACTATCGCAAGCTGGCTGGAATCCTGGTCGAGGTGCAGGGCGACATGAACGGGGCCGCCTTCGCCGTGGTCGGCATCGGGCTCAACGTCCGGCTGAACGAGGCGCAGCGGGATGCGGTCGACCAGGCCGTGGTCGACCTTGCCGAGATGGGGGTGACGGTGGGCCGCAACCGACTGCTGGCTGATTGCCTGTTGGAGTTGCACGCGGTGTTGACCGTGTTCCGCCAGCACGGATTCGCGGCCTTGCGCGAGGACTGGCTGGCGCTGGATGCCTATGCGGGAAAGCCGGTGGCGCTGAGCTTGCCGGATGCGCGCAGGATTCAGGGCGTGGCATCGGGCGTCGACGAAACGGGCGCATTCCTGCTACGTGACGCCGCTTCGGGTCTGATTCCCTACAGCGGCGGGGAAATCAGTCTGCGCCTGGATGCCGGTCGATGAGCAGGCGGCTATTGATTGATGCCGGCAACTCGGCCCTGAAATGGGCTGTGGTGGAAGACGGGCAGTGGCGTGCGCAGGGCAGGAATGATTTCGCCGATTGGCAGGCCTTGCAGCTGCAGTTGACGACCGGCACGCACTGTTTCATCGCCAGCGTGACACACCCCGAGAATGAACGACAGCTTGCCGCGCTGCTTGAGGCGGCAGGCATCACCCCGGTGTGGCTGAAGGCCGCGGCCGGTTTTGCGGACCTGAGAAACGCCTACGAGTATCCACAGCAACTCGGCGTGGATCGCTGGATGGGGCTGATTGCTGCACGTCGACGCACACGTGAACCGGTATTGGTGGTGTCGGTGGGAACGGCGGTGACGGTGGATGCGCTGGCGGCCGATGGGATGTTCCTGGGCGGCTTGATCGTGCCCGGCGTCACGCTGATGCGGCAGGCATTGCTGCAGGGGACCGCGCAGGTTGCCGAGGCGGCAGGGCAGTGGCAGACGTTTCCCCGCACCACGGCCGATGCCGTGCAGAGCGGGATCGTGGCTGCGCTGTGCGGTGCCATTCAAGTGCAGCATGCGCGCCTGGCCGAGGCGGCCGGGACATCGCCGCACTGCTTGTTGACCGGGGGCGATGCCGGCATGCTGGCGCCGCATCTGGCCGTGCCTGCCGAGCAGGTGCCGGCCCTGGTGTTGGAAGGCATAGACTGTGTTGCCAGAGAGGATGCGTCGCGATGAAATGGATTGCTTGGACCCTGCTGCTGATGAACCTGGCGGTGGCAGGATTTTTCCTGGGCCGTGACTACTGGCCGCAGGTTGCAACGGACCAGAATGCGCCGATGAACGTAGATCGACTCAGCTTGCGCAGCCAGTCGGTGTCCGCGGCAAAGGAGGCGCCCCCCGGTGTGGCGGCAGCCGAGGCGCTCTGTGTCGAATGGCGCGGCCTGAGCCTGGATGAATTTGCGCAGGTGCGCGAGCAGCTCAAGGCCATGGCAGGCGAGCGGGTGATGTCGTTCACCGAAGTGCCGCTGAATACCC
>DATMWS010000092.1:0-2864 GCA_035562135.1 Thiobacillus sp.
GCGCCCTTCAGGTAATTGTCCAGGCCGCGCGGCGAGAACACCTTGGTGGCCTCGTGCCAGTTGGCCTGCAAGGCCTGCTGGCTGTGCGGCGCCAGGTCTTCCAGCAGTTCGGCGTAGTCAGCGAGATTGATCGACATCGTAGGGGCTTCGGATTCCGGATCAGAAGAACGTGCTCACCGCTGCATCCAGCGCGTCGCGCATGTCGGGATCGTCGGTGATCGGGCGCACCAGCGCGACGCGGCAGGCGGCCAGCGGGTTCACGCCCTTGGCGATCAGGCTGCCTGCGTAGATCAGCATGCGGGTCGACAGGCCTTCGTCGAGGCCGTGGCCCTTGAGGTTGCGCGAACGCTCGGCAATCGACACCAGCTTGCCGGCGATGTCGGCGTTGACGCCGGACTCATGCGCGACGATTTCGGTTTCGATGGCGTGCTCGGGATAGGTGAAGTCGAGGCCGCCGAAACGCTGCTTGGTCGACTGCTTCAAATCCTTCATCAGGCTCTGGTAGCCGGGGTTGTAGGAAATCACAAGCTGGAAATCGGGGTGGGCGTGGACCAACTCGCCCTTCTTTTCCAGGGGCAGCACGCGGCGGTTGTCGGTCAGCGGATGGATCACCACGGTGGTGTCCTGGCGCGCTTCCACCACTTCGTCCAGATAGCAGATCGCACCATAACGGGCGGCGAGCGCGAGCGGGCCGTCCTGCCATTCGGTGCCCGCTGCGGACAGCAGAAAGCGCCCGACCAGGTCGGAGGCGGTCATGTCCTCGTTGCACGCCACCGTGATCAGCGGCTTGCCCAGCTTGAACGCCATGTACTCGACAAAACGCGTCTTGCCGCAGCCGGTCGGGCCCTTCAGCATCATCGGCATGCGCACCGAGTAGGCGGCTTCGTACAACTCCACCTCGTCGGCGACGGCGCGGTAGTAGGGTTCCTGGGTGATGCGGTACTGGTCGATGATGTTGCTCATGTATGGATTCCTTTTTTATTCATCCGCGAAGGACGCGAAAACGTCGCGCCACCTCGCGTCCTTCGCGGGCAAACAAAACAAACAAAAAGCCCCCGCACCCAATGGGCGACGGGGGCTGTTACGGTCTCCCGTCGCGACTTAAACAGTCTTGCCGCGGAAAATCACCATCGACGCGCCTTGCGACTGATTGAAGTTGTTGTAACCAATCAGGCGGACGTGGTTGTCGGGGTTGGCCTTGTGGCAGGCTTCGGCTTCGGCCAGCACGCGATCCACATCGGTTTCGCCGAACATCGGCAGCTTCCACATGTACCAGTACGAGTCCATCAGGTACTCGGGTTCGGTGTGCTCGATGGCCGGGTTCCAGCCTTTCTTCACCAGATACTCGACCTGCTTCTTGATGTTGTCCGCGGTCATGGCGGGCAGGTAGGAGAAGGTCTCGAATTTGCGGCTGGTGGGATCGCTCACGCGGCTTTTGTAATCCATCACTTCAGACATTTCATTTCCTTTCTATTGGGTCCTAGACCCCGGATCGCGCTTCAGCGCGTCCGGGATAACAGTGTGATTAACGCAATATCACTTGTGGGCGACGTCCAGCTTGTCGACGGTGTCGAACTCGAACTTGATCTCTTTCCACGTTTCCATGGCGATCTTCAGTTCGGGGCTGTGCGAGGCGGCGGCGGTCAGGATGTCCTTGCCTTCCTTCTCGAGCTCACGGCCCTGGTTGCGTGCTTCCACACAGGCTTCCAGCGCGACGCGGTTGGCGGCGGCGCCAGCGGCGTTGCCCCAGGGGTGGCCGAGCGTGCCGCCACCGAACTGCAGCACCGAGTCGTCGCCGAAGATGTTCACCAGTGCGGGCATGTGCCACACGTGGATGCCGCCGGAAGCAACCGGGATCACGCCGGGCATGGAACCCCAGTCCTGATCGAAGAACAGGCCGCGCGAACGGTCTTCCTTGATGAAGCTGTCGCGCATGGTGTCGATCCAGCCCAGGGTCGCTTCGCGGTCGCCTTCCAGCTTGCCGACGACGGTGCCGGAGTGCAGGTGGTCACCACCCGACAGACGCAGCACCTTGGTCAGCACGCGGAAGTGAATACCGTGGTGCGGGTTGCGGTCGAGCACGGCGTGCATGGCGCGGTGGATGTGCAGCAGCATGCCGTTGTCGCGGCACCAGTTGGCCAGGCCCGTGTTGGCGGTCAGGCCGCCGGTCAGGTAGTCGTGCATGATGATCGGTGCGCCGATTTCCTTGGCGAACTCGGCACGCTTGTACATCTCTTCCGGGGTCGGCGCGGTCACGTTCAGGTAGTGGCCCTTGCGCTCGCCGGTTTCGCGCTGCGCCTTCAGGGTGGCTTCCTGCACGAAGGCAAAACGGTCACGCCAACGCATGAACGGCTGGCTGTTGACGTTCTCGTCGTCCTTGGTGAAGTCCAGACCGCCGCGCAGGCACTCGTACACGGCGCGGCCGTAGTTCTTGGCGGACAGACCCAGCTTCGGCTTGATGGTGCAGCCCAGCATCGGACGGCCGTACTTGTTCATGCGGTCACGTTCGACCTGGATGCCGGCGGGCGGGCCGCCGCAGGTTTTGACGTAGGCGATCGGGAAGCGGATGTCTTCCAGGCGCAGGGCGCGCAGCGCCTTGAAGCCGAACACGTTGCCGACCAGCGAGGTCAGCACGTTGACGACCGAACCTTCTTCGAACAGGTCGATCGGATAGGCCACGAAAGCGTAGAAGCAGGTGTCGTCGCCCGGCACGTCTTCGATGCGGTAGGCGCGGCCCTTGTAGTAGTCCAGGTCGGTCAGCAGGTCGGTCCACACGGTGGTCCAGGTACCGGTCGACGATTCAGCGGCCACGGCTGCAGCAACTTCTTCACGCGGCACACCGGCTTGCGGGGTGATCTTGAAGC
>DATMWS010000093.1:0-6876 GCA_035562135.1 Thiobacillus sp.
AGCGCAGGCACCTACCGAACCGGCGACGGCCGTGGTGGCGCAGGGCACGGCAACCAGCGCTTCGCACCGCTCAACAGCTGGCCCGACAACGTCAACCTCGACAAGGCGCGCCGGCTGCTTTGGCCGATCAAGCAGAAGTACGGCCGGAAAATCTCCTGGGCCGACCTGCTGGTGCTGACCGGCAACGTCGCCATGGAATCGATGGGCTTCAAGACCTTCGGCTTCGCCGGCGCGCCTTGTCGAGGTTGACGTTGTCGGGCCAGCTGTTGAGCGGTGCGAAGCGCTGGTTGCCGTGCCCTGCGCCACCACGGCCGTCGCCGGTTCGGTAGGTGCCTGCGCTATGCCAAGCCATGCGGATGAAGAAAGGCCCGTAGTGTCCGTAGTCCGCCGGCCACCACTCCTGCGAGTCGGTCATCAGGGCAGTGAGGTCTTGCTTCACGGCCGCGAGATCGAGGCTCTTGAATTCCTCGGCGTAGTTGAAGTCTTCCCCCATCGGACTGGACTCGGGGGTGTGCTGGTGCAGGATTTCGAGATGCAGCTGGTTCGGCCACCAGTCGTGGTTCGACGTACCGCTTCCGGCTTTGTGTACAAACGGGCACTTGCTTTCTGACATGGCGCTCTCCTATCGATTTGGACTTCCCAGCGAAGTAGTCTCATTTAAGACCACCTAGCAGGATTTGTCTCATGAATAGTCTAGAATGGATTCATTGATGAAATCGAACGAACGGCCATGACCCTGCAGGAGCTGAAATACCTGGTGGCGCTCGCCGACCACGGCCACTTCGGTCGCGCCGCCGAGGCCTGCTTCATCACCCAGTCGACGCTGTCGACCCAGATCAAGAAGCTCGAGGATTTTCTCGGCGTCACCCTCTTCGACCGCAGCCTCAAACGGGTCACGCCGACGCCCATCGGCAAGGAAATCCTCGCGGCGGCGCGCAACATCGTCGAGGAAGCCGAACGCATTCGCGAACTGGCGAAGCACGCGCAGGACCCGATGGCGCGCACGATCCATCTAGGCGTCATTCCCACGCTGGGGCCGTATTACCTGCCGCACGCGCTGACCCTGGTGCACAAAAAACATCCCGACCTGCGTCTGTTGCTGCGTGAGGAAATGACACCGCAAATCCTCGGGCATCTGGTCGACGGGAAGCTCGATGCAGGACTGCTGGCGCTGCCAGTGACCGACGACAGCCTGCGCGTCGAGCCGCTGTTCTATGAACCGTTTTTTGCTGCGCTGCCTGCCGGGCATGCGCTTGCCAAGCGCGATGTGCTGAAGGTGTCCGACATCATGGCCGAGAAGCTGCTGTTGCTGGACGAAGGCCACTGCCTGCGCGACCAGGCGCTCGATGTCTGCGGCAGCGGGTCGCGCGGCCGCGAGGAAGTGCGCGCCACCAGCCTGGAAACCCTGCGCCAGATGGTCGCCATGGGATTGGGGCTGACGCTGCTGCCGGCGCTGGCGGTCGATGCCGGCGCACGTCAGACGAAGAAAGCAGTTGAAATCCGCCCCTTCAAGTCGCCGCCGCCCGGTCGTACCATCGGCTTGGTGTGGCGCAAACGGGCGCCGTTTCCCGAGACCTTCGAGCGCCTTGCAGCCACGCTCAAGGCCACCTTGCCTGCCGAAGTGGAGCCTGTCTGATGTCCGGCCTCAACGATCCGCGTGTCTTTTTCGCCGCTGAACGCACGCTGATGGCGTGGAGCCGCACCGGCCTCACGCTGATGGCGTTCGGCTTCGTGCTCGAACGCTTCGGTCTGTTTCTCCACATGTTGCGACAGACGCCGGGCCACACGGGGCGCGATTTCTCGTTCTGGATCGGCATCGCCTTTATCGCGCTGGCCTTGCTAGTCATCGGCTTTTCCATCGTGCAGTTCCGGCGCGTGCTGGAAACGCTGAAGCCGATCGAAATCCCCGAACGCTATTGCACCTGGTCGGGTATTGCGATGAACCTGTCGGTGGTGGTACTGGGCATCGCGCTCATGGCGTATCTGTTCTCGGAACTGTAGGCGCGGTCAGACGATTTTTTCGATGCGCGGCCGCAGCGCGTCACCCGCTTTTGCATCCCCGCCCTGGATGGCTTCGAGCAGTTGCACCTTGCCGGGGCCGAGTGCGATGTCGTCGCCGAGGATAAGGCAGAAATTGAGGCGTGGAGTCATGCCGTGATGATGGCGGTTGATGTTGGGCAGGTGAAATCGCGCGTGCCGGCGTGGGTAGGCTCTTGCAGCTTGATTTATACCAGGCCATGTCTGGTGGAACTTGCGTGAGTGAACCGGAGTCCGGTTGAGACTCGTTTAGAATCCTTGCATCTTGAAACCCATCCTGCGTTCCCTCCTGCTGTGCGTCTCGCTATGGCCGTTGTCGGGTCATGCGGCCCCGCTCGACCTGCCCGAGCGGCCGGGTGCCTTCTGGTTGCAACTCGAATCATTGCCGTTGCCCGTTGCCGCGCCTGCTCCACAAACCCATGCCATTCGCTTCGCCAGCCTGGCCGCGCTGACCGAGCACGCCTTGCGCGAGCGCCCCGAATCGCGCGCGGCCTGGCTCGCCATCCAGGCCGAGGCGGCACGGCTCGATGCGGCCTCCGCCGCCAACTTGCCGACGCTCACCGGGCAGATCAACTTCACCCAGAGTCGCGCGCTGTCGAGTTCCGGCGCGTCGGTGCCCACGCTCCACCGCTACGGGCCCAGCCTCAGTCTCGCCTATGTGCTTTATGACTTTGGCGCCCGCGCAGCCAGCATCGACGCCCAGCGCTATCAACTCATCGCCAGCTTGCTGACCAACAACCGCACCCTGCAGGACACGATCGCCGGGGTCGAGGCGGCCTATTTTGCGGTGCTCGCCGCCCGTGCGCAGGTGGATGCCCAGACGCAGCAGGAAGCCGCACTGCGCGCCAGCCTCGATGCGGTCGAGGTACGGCTTCAAGGCGGGCTGGCGGCACGGGCCGATCAGTTGCGCGCACGCGCCGCCTTGAGCGAAGCACAGCTGGCGCGCCAGGCCGCCGAGCGCGACCAGGCGAAAGCCGAGGCTGCGCTGAAGCAGACGGCGGGCATTGCGCAAGCGCATACATTGGTACTCGACTGGGAAACCGCGCCGCCTGCCACGCTGGATGCCGCCATCCTGCTGGCCGATCTGCTGGCCGAGGCCGAGCGCCAGCGTCCCGATCTGCAGGCCCTGCAGGCCGCAGCGGCGAGCGCCCGCGCCGAAGCCGAACGCGCGCGCGCGGCGCGCTGGCCCAGCCTGTCGCTGGCCGCCAACACCGGGCGCACCTTTTTTCTGGAAGACGATCGGGTGCCGTCCACCACTTATAGCGTCGGCGTGAGTCTTTCGGTGCCGCTGTTCGACGGCGGCCGTCTGGCGGCGCAGGCGCGCGCCGCCGAACGCGATGCCGAGCGCCTGCAGGCCGAGGCCGACAGCCAGCGCAGCCAGGTGGCCTTGAGCGTGGCCGAGGCGTATCACGACGTGCGCCACGCACAAGCCCAGCGCGAAGGGGTGGTGCTGCTGCTCGACAGCGCCAGCGAATCGGCGCGCGCGGCCGAAGCGCGCTACACCGCCGGCATTGGCAGCCTGCTCGAATTACTGACCGCGCAGGCCGACCTGGCGCGTGCGCGCCAGGCGCAGGCGCAGGCCGACAGCGACTGGCTGGCGGCATTTTCCCGTTTGAACCACGCGCTGGGCCGGTTGCCCGCCGCCTCTCCTGCGAGCCCGCCATGAAACTGCGCATCCTTTTGATCATCATCGCGCTGGCACTGATTGCTGGCGTGGTGTATCGCATCCAGCACCAGGAAGCGGGTGGCGACAGCAAACGCAGCGGCGGCGATCGCGCACTCAGCGTGAAAACCGTGCCGGTGGCGGTGCGTGATTTCCCGAGGGTGATCGACCTGCCCGGCACGCTGGAGGCAAGCCAGCAGGTCGCCATCGTCGCCCAGGCCGGCGGCACGGTGCAGCAGCAGCACGTACAGGAAGGCGATGCCGTGCGCGCCGGGCAGGTGCTGTTCAGCCTGGATGCGCGGCCGGCGCAGGCGCGCATCGCGCAGAGCCAGGCTACCTTGACCGGCGCACGCGCCGAGACCGCCGAGGCAGAAAAGAAGCTGGAACGTCTGAAGCCGCTGATGCAGCCGGGCTACATCAGCCGACAGGAGTTCGACGATGCGCAACTGGTGCTGGAAGCTGCGCGTGCACGCGCCGGCACGGCACGCGCCGAGCTGGAGACAGCGCGGCTCGATGCCCAGTACGCGCAGATTCGCGCGCCCATCGCCGGGCGTGTCGGGCGCATTAGCGTCCGCGCAGGCAGCCTGGTGCAGGCCGGGGGCGAACCGCTCACCACCCTGCTTGCGCCCGGCGCGCTCGACGTGCGTGCCAGCGTGGCGCAGCAGGACTGGCCTGAACTGGCGGCTGCGCGGATGCAGGGCAAGGTGACAGCCGAGGTTTTCCACGATGTGGATCGCACGGTGCGTGCGCGTGGCGAACTGGTCTTCGTCGATGCGCAGATCGACGTCGCCACCGGCGCGGTGCCGATCAAGGTGCGGCTGACCGGCGCGTCGCCCGCGCTGCTGTCGGGGCAGGGGGTGCGGGTGCGCCTGCTGCTGGGCGTTGAGCCGAACGCCAAGGTGTTGCCCGAAGCGGCGCTGCAGCACGCGCAGGAAGGCAGCTATGTGTACGTGGTGCGCGACGGCCGCACGGTGGTGCAGCCGGTGAAACAGACGCGCAGCCTGGACGGCGAACAGGTGGTGGAAGGCGAGCTGCGCGCGGGTGAGCCGGTGCTGATCGAGATTCCGCAGCGGCTCAAGGCCGGCAGCAAGGTCAAGCTCGAAGGCGCGCGCCGATGAATCTGTCGCGGCTGTTCATCGAGCGACCGGTTGCCACGCTGATGCTGGTGCTGGCGATGGCGCTGTCCGGCGCCCTCGCCTACCTACAGCTGCCGGTGAACGACCTGCCGCAGGTGGATTTCCCCACCTTGCGTATCAGCGCGTCGCTGCCCGGCGCCAACCCGGAGACCA
Organism: Thiobacillus sp.; assembly: GCA_035562135.1. GTDB lineage: Bacteria > Pseudomonadota > Gammaproteobacteria > Burkholderiales > Thiobacillaceae > Thiobacillus. Next base: position 4,990 of record DATMWS010000093.1, read on the forward strand.
TGGGCAACACGGTGGCGACACCGCTGGAGCGCCAGCTGGCGACGGTGGCGGGGATCGAATCGATGAGCTCGCAGTCGAGCCAGGGCTCGACCAACATCACCCTGCAGTTCGAGCTCGGGCGCGACATCGACGCCGCTGCGCCGGACGTGCAGACCGCGCTGGCGCAGGCGGCACGCAACCTTCCCGCCGGCATGGATCCTCCGCAATTAAGGAAAATCAACCCGGCCGATTCGCCCATCCTGTATCTGGCGCTGTCGGCCGAGCGCCTGCCGCTGACCGAGTTGGACGCCATCGCCGATTCGCGCGTGGCGCAGCGCTTGTCGAGTCTCTCCGGCGTGGCGCAGGTGCTGGTGTTCGGCTCGCAGAAATACGCACTGCGGCTGTATCTCGATCCTGCCAAGCTGCAGCAGCGGGGACTGACGTTTGCCGACGTCATCAGCGCGGTACAGGGCGCCAACGCCAATCTGCCGTCGGGCACGCTCGACGGCGCCACCCGCGCCTACACGGTGAAGGCGCCGGTGGCGCTCGCCAATGCGGCGGACTTCGGCGACATCATCGTCGCCTATCACGACGGCACCGCGCTGCGCGTGAAGGACCTGGGGCGTGCGGTCAACAGCGTGGAAAACGACAAGGCGCGCACCTGGTACAACGGCACCCGCGCCATCGTGCTGGCGGTGCAGCGCCAGCCGGGGGCGAACACCGTCGAGGTCGCCGATCGCATCCGCGCCATGCTGCCGCAGATCGAGGCGGAACTCCCGGATGGCGTGCGCCTGCAGGTGCATTCCGACCGCTCACGCTTCGTCAAGGATTCGCTGCATGAGGTGAACTTCACCCTCATTCTCGCGCTGGGGCTGGTGATCCTCGTCATCTTCGCCTTCCTGCACAACGTGCGCGCCACCCTGATCGCGGCGCTGGTGCTGCCGAGCTCGCTGCTGGGCACCTTCGCCTTCATGCACCTGCTGGGCTACAGCCTCAACAACCTGTCGCTGATGGCGATCACGCTGGCGATCGGCTTCGTCGTCGACGACGCGGTGGTGGTGATCGAGAACATCGCGCGCCATCTGGATATGGGCAAAACCCGTATGCAGGCCGCGCTCGACGGCGCGCAGGAAATCGGCTTTACCGTGCTGTCGATGACGATTTCGCTCGCCGCCGTGTTCCTGCCGATCCTGTTCATGGGCGGCATGATCGGCCGGCTGTTCCAGGAGTTTGCCGTCAGCATCGGTGTCGCCGTGCTGCTGTCCGGCGTGGTGGCGCTGACGCTCACGCCGATGCTGTGCGCGCGTGGCCTGGTGCACGAGCCGCTCAACAATCCGCTGTCGCGCGCGTTCGACGCCGGCTTCAACCGCTTCCGCGTTTTTTACGGCGAGACCCTGCGCGCCAGCATGCGCCATCGCGGCGCCATGCTGCTGCTGTCGCTGGCGGTGCTGGGCGCGATGCTGTGGCTGGCGGGGCAGGTCAAGCAGGGTTTCATTCCGCGCGTCGATTCCGGGATGATTTTCGCCAGCGTGCAATATCCCGAAGGCATCCCGTTCGAGGAGCTGAGCCGCCGCCAGCAGCAGCTCGCCGCCCTGGTGCAGAAGCATCCGGCGGTCGAAGGCCTGATGTCGAGCGCGGGGCAGGGCGGCGGCGGCGTCACCGGCGGCAACGTCGGGCGGCTGGTGATTCGCCTGACGCCGCGCGACACCCGCCCGGGTGCCGACGAAGTCATCGAGGAACTGCGTGCGCTGACCCGGAAAGTCAGCGGCGTCAACGTCACGCTGCAGAACCCGGCGTCGATCAACGTCGGCGCGCTGGCCTCCAGCAGCGACTATCAACTGACGCTGACCTCCGGCGATTTCGAGGCGCTGAAAGCGGCGTCGGCCGCGGTCGAGAAGCGGCTGGAAT
>DATMWS010000094.1:0-20460 GCA_035562135.1 Thiobacillus sp.
CCCCACCGCCACGCCAACAGTTTCCGTCCAGCCGGAGACCGCCGTCACTCCGACCGTCACCACCCCGACCGTCACTGTAAAGCTGGCGCGGCCAACGCTCGCATTCGCGGCGCTGGGCCTGCCGATCAGCCGCGGATTCTGGGATGGCGAAACGCGCGCCAGCTATACGCGCCGGATGCACGCCAGCCTGCAGCAGGCGGGGCGTGAGGTGTTGCGCATGGACGCCCGCGGACTGGAACTGGGCCAGACGGAATTCGATGCCTGGTGGAACGAATCGGGCCAGCACCCGCGCAGCCGCGAACTGTGTTCCGCGTCCCCCGCCCCGCTCGCCCTGCTTTCCGCGCGGGTGGAAACGCCAACGGCCATTTCTTCCGTCGAAAGCGCCTACTGGCCGGAATTGACGCTGCGGCTGTTCGTCTGCGCCAATCAGCGGCTGTATCGCCAGCAGAAAACGCTGTCGCCGCTGAATGAGGATGCCTGGCCGTTTTCGACCGAACTCAACACCGAAATCGAACGGTTTTTGCGGACCTATCGCAGCGATTTGACGGATTGATGCGGTCAGCGGGACTCGACAAACTCCAGAGTGTTTGCATCCGGGTGCGAGCAGCGACTCGGCGGGTGCGCAGCACCGGGGGCGGGAGCGCGAAGCCTGATCCGGTCTACCCGTGAAGGGTAGGCCGTGGTTGTAAAGCCGCTAAAGCGTCAACAACCTCGCTCAGCGGACTTCAAAGAACTCCAAGGTGTTGGCATCCGGATCTCGACAGAACAGCGCCGCGCGACCCGACTTGCTCGCGGTGTAGCTCACCCCCGCCGCATCGAGCCGGCTTTTCAGCGCAGCCACATTCGTGACCGCCAGCGCAATGTGGCGGTCGCGGCCGCCGTGCTCGGGGCGAACCGAGCCGGCGTCGGGGTTGGGCAGCTGCATCAGATGCAGCTGCTGGCCGCCGCCCAGGTCGTACCACTCGCCGGGGTAAGGCAGATCGGGGCGGTTTGGATACAGCGTCAGTCCCAGCACCGATTCGTAAAAGGCTTTGGCACGCACCAGATCGGAAACCAGCAGGCCGGCGTGCAGCAAGGCGGTAATGTCAGACATGGGGTTTCACTTTCGATTGATCGTTTTCCATGTGGCCGGAAAACAGGCTGGCGGTGATGATCATGGCCGCACCCATCCATTCCTGCACGCCCATGCGCTCGTCGGACAGGAAATAGGCCGCGATCGCCGCCACCACCAGTTCCGACAGAAAAATCACGATGGCCTGGTTGGCCGGCACGCGCGCCAGACCGAACTGCACCGCGTAGGTCATGCTGCCGATGAGAATGCCGACGCCGATCAGCAGCAGCCAGGTGCCGGCTTCAGCATGGGCCATGAAATCGAGCTCGGCCGGCTTGAGCGCCAGGCCGATCAGCGTCAGCACCGCCACCCCCGCCCAGATCGACACCGCCTTGGCGCCTTCGGTCACGCCGTCCAGATGGCGGCTGATGACGTTGCTCGCCGCGAACATCACCCCTGCCGACAGACCCAGCCATTCGGCATAGTTGCGCGGCAGCGGCCATTCGCCGGGCTGCCACAGCATCGCCAGCGCGCCGCCCGCCGCCAGCGCCATCACCGCCCAGCCGGCCCGATTGAGTTTTTCGTGCAGCAGAAATCGTGCGAACAGTACGGTCCACAAGGGCGACAGATAAAACAGCAGCAGCACGCGCACCACTTCGCCTTCCAGTACCGCCAGCACATAGGCCAGATTGGTCCAGCCTGCCGCCAGTCCCAGTGCCGATAGCCACAGCCAGTGCCCGCGCGCAGCGTGCAGCGCACGGCCGTGCAGCCAGCCCAGCAGGAGCAGCGGCGTCGCATAAGTAAAAAAGCTCGATGCAATGCCGCCCACCCCCGCCTGCTCCAGCAGACGATAGGGATACCAGATCAGCCCCCACAGGGTGGCGGCGTAGACCAGGCTGCTGATGGCAAGGGTGCGCTGCAAGGGAATCGACGGCATGGGGCTTTATAATGTGGAGCTTAGTCAAACCATGGCTCAATCAAGCCGGCTTTATCAAACTTGGCACTGCAATGAATCCGCGTCTCGAACAACTTCACCCCTACCCGTTTCAGAAGCTGCGCGAACTGTTCGCCGGGGTGACGCCGAACCCCGATCTCGCACCGATCAACCTGTCGATCGGCGAACCCAAGCATCCGACGCCGCAGTTCATCAAGGATGCGCTGATTGCGGGCCTGGGCGGGCTGGCGAATTATCCCATCACTCAGGGCTCGGATGCGCTGCGTGGTTCGATTGCCGCGTGGGCCGAGCGCCGCTACGGCGTGAAGCTCGACCCCGCGACCGAAGTGCTGCCGGTGAACGGCTCGCGCGAAGCGCTGTTCGCGTTCGCCCAGGCCAGCGTCGATTCCAGCCGCCACGGCCGCCGCGTGGTCATTTCGCCCAACCCGTTCTACCAGATCTACGAAGGCGCGGCGCTGCTGGCCGGCGCCCGCCCCTTCTTTCTCAACACGCTGCCGGAAAACGGCTTCACCATGGACTGGTCGCGGGTGCCGGAAGATATGTGGGGGCAAGTGAATTTGGTTTATACCTGTTCGCCCGGCAACCCCACCGGCAAGGTGATGTCGCAGGCCGACTGGAAGGAACTGTTCGAGCTGTCCGACCAGCACGGTTTCGTCATCGCGGCCGACGAATGCTATTCGGAAATCTATTTCGAGGAAGGCAAACCGCCGCTCGGCGCCCTCACTGCCGCGCAACAGCTCGGGCGCGGCCTCAAGAACCTGATCGTGTTCAACTCGCTGTCCAAGCGCTCCAACGTGCCCGGCCTGCGCTCCGGCATGGTGGCGGGCGACGCCGGAATCATGAAGTCATTCCTGCTCTACCGCACCTACCACGGCAGCGCGATGAGCCCGGCGGTACAGGCCGCCAGCATCGCCGCATGGAACGACGAGGCGCATGTGGTCGAGAACCGCCGCCAATACGCCGAAAAATTCGCCGCCGTCATGCCCCTGTTGAAAAACGTGCTGTCTTTCGATGCGCCCGACGCTGCCTTCTATCTGTGGGCGCGCGTGCCGGGCGGCGACGATGCGGCGTTCGCGCGCGGCCTGTATGAACAGCAGCATGTGACCGTGCTGCCCGGCAGCTTCCTCGCGCGCGACGCCGCCAACGTCAATCCGGGCCAGGGCTTCGTCCGCATCGCCCTGGTCGACAACCTGGACGCCTGCGTCGAGGCGGCCAAACGCATTGCACGCTTCGTCGGCAAGGCGGCCTGAGCAAGGCCCAATACCCTAAGCCCATTTATTTCACTTCACGCCAATTTTCATTCAACCCTGCTTTTAATCATCAAGGACCCCCACCATGCAAGATCTGCAGAAAACCATCGAAGACGCATTCGAACGCCGCGCTGAACTCACCCCGCGCAATGCCGAACCCCAGATCAAGGACGCGGTCATGGCCGTGATCGACCTGCTCGACATGGGCGAACTGCGCGTGGCCGAGCGCAGCGACGGGCAGAACTGGACCACCCATCAGTGGATCAAGAAGGCGGTGCTGCTGTCGTTCCGCCTGGAAGACAACCAGTTTATTAAAGGCGGCTTCACCAATTACTACGACAAGGTGCCCTCCAAGTTCGCCGACTTCAACTCGAAGGACTTCCGCGAAGGCGGTTTCCGCGTGGTGCCGCCGGCTGCCGCGCGCAAGGGTTCCTACATCGGCAAGAACGTGGTGCTGATGCCCAGCTACGTCAACATCGGCGCCTATGTCGGCGAAGGCACCATGGTCGACACCTGGGCCACCGTCGGCTCCTGCGCGCAGATCGGCAAGAACGTGCACCTCTCCGGCGGTGTCGGCATCGGCGGCGTGCTCGAACCGGTGCAGGCCAACCCCACCATCATCGGCGACAACTGCTTCATCGGCGCGCGCTCCGAAGTGGTCGAGGGCGTCATCGTCGAGGACAACAGCGTGATCTCGATGGGCGTCTACATCGGCCAGTCGACCAAGATTTACGACCGCGAAACCGGAGAAGTCACCTACGGCCGCATCCCCGCAGGCTCGGTGGTGGTGTCCGGCAACCTGCCGTCCAAGGATGGCAGCTATAGTCTGTATTGTGCAGTGATCGTGAAGAAGGTCGATGCGAAGACGCTGTCCAAGGTCGGCATCAACGAACTGCTGCGCGGGATCTGAGCATGGTTGTTGCCGCATACGACTCTACACGTGCTTTAGCACGTAGTGGATCGGAGTCCTTTAGGGATTTATCGGCTTTACAACCACGGCCTGCCCCTTGCGGGTAAATCCAAGCCCATGATTACGGGAAAAGGAGTCGCCATGAAACGCAAACTCATCGTCACCGCATTGCTCGCCGTCGGCTTGGTCGCGTGCCAGGCCAATCCGGTCTCCGGCCGCAAGCAGCTGGTGCTGGTGTCCGAAGAACAGGCGCAAGCCTCGTCGGCGCAGGCCTACACGCAAACGCTGAGCGAGGCGCAGAAGAAGGGCAAGCTCAGCACCGATGCGGCGCTGGACAGCCGCGTCAAGCGCATCACCGACCGGCTGATCGCGCAGGCCGGCAGCATGTATCCGCCCAGCCGCGAATGGAAATGGTCGGTCGCGGTGATCGACGAGCCCACGCTCAACGCCTGGTGCATGCCCGGCGGCAAGATGGCGATCTACACCGGCATCATCCACAAGCTGAATCTCTCCGATGACGAAATCGCCCAGGTCATGGGCCACGAAATCGCCCACGCCCTGCTGGGGCATGGCCGCGAGCGCATGTCGCGCGCCATCGCGATGCAGGGCGGAATGCAGCTCGGCTCCATCCTCGCCGGGCGCGATCTGTCCGTGCTGACGCCGGTGGCCGACATCGCGCTGACCCTGCCCAACAGCCGCGACAACGAAAGCGAGGCCGACCGCTACGGCATCGAACTCGCCGCCCGCGCCGGCTACGACCCGCGCACCGCAGTGCGCCTGTGGGAAAAAATGAGCGCCGCCAGCGGCGACGGCCCGCCGCAGTTCCTCAGCACCCACCCCGCCCCCGACAACCGCATCCAGGCGCTCAACGCCCTGGTGCCGAAAATGATGCCCATCTACGAGAAAGCGCGCCCATGAACATGGACCCCACCCCCGGCTCCGACGAAAAACTCGCCAGCCTGAAAACCCTCACCACCGTGATCTATGGCCTGTATGCCCTGTCGCTGCTGTTCGGCGTCACCGCCATCGTCGCCATCGTGCTGAACTACATCAAACGCGAAGAGGCCCAGGGCAGCTGGCTGGAAAGTCACTTCAGCTGGCAGATCCGCACCTTCTGGTGGAGCGTGCTGTGGTTTGTCGTCGGCGCGGCCACCTGGATCATCCTGATCGGCTGGGTTGTGTGGGGCGTGGCCGGCATCTGGTTCATCTACCGCATCGCCAAAGGCTGGCTCAATCTCAACGACAACAAGCCGATGCCGGTTCAGTAATGAGAAGAACGCCCAACCCGCCCTGAACGGCCATGCGGTCTAGCTCAGCAAGCGATCCCACTCATCGATCGGGATCGGCTTGCAGAACAGAAGCCCTTGATAGGCCGTGCAATCATTCTGCAGCAGAAAATCCCGTTGCGCCTGGGTTTCCACCCCTTCGGCAACCACCTGCAAGCCCAGCGACCGGCTCATCGCCATGATGGCCCGCACAATGGCGGCATCGTTCGGATCCTCCGTCACATCGCGGACGAAGGATTGATCGATCTTCACCTGATCCAGGGGCAGGCGCTTGAGGTAGGACAAGGACGAGTATCCGGTCCCGAAGTCATCCAGGCAAAAACTCACCCCCAGCGCATTGAGCTGCCGCATTCGGCTGACCACCGCATCGACGTTTTCGAGCACCACGCTCTCAGTGAGTTCGAGTTTGAGGCAGGCCGGATTGATGCCGCTCGAAACGAGGCTATGCTGCACCGTGTCCACGAAGTCGGGCTGGTGGAATTGACGGGCACTGACATTGACCGACATCTGTAGGCACTGCGTGCGCGGATCGCGCTCCCAGGCTTTGAGCTGGGCGCAGGCCGTATCCAGAACCCATTGGCCGATGGGAAGGATAAGCCCGGTCTCCTCGGCCAGCGGAATAAACTCGGCCGGATAAACCATATCCCGGTTCGCCGGCGACCAGCGAATCAGGGCCTCGGCGCCGATCAGGTCGCCATCCTGATTGACCTGCGGCTGGTAGTAGAGCCGGAACTCGCCCTTGTCCAACGCCTGGCGCAGCGCCGCTTCCATGACCATGCGCGAGTCGATCGCCGCCTGCATGGCCGGGTTGAAGAAACGAACCAGATTACGTCCGGCATCCTTGGCCTGGTAGAGGGCGACGTCGGCTTGCTTCAGCAACAGGTCGACCGAGGCATCCTGCCCCCGGAACAGCGTCAGGCCGATGCTGGTTGTACTGTGAAATTTCGTTCCGTTGACGTTGAGGGAATAAGGCTGGTTGAGCGCGAAGCGCACCTTCTCCGCAATGATCTCGGCATGGTTGGCGGCGTGTTGCTCATCCGGGCCCAGGGCTTCCAGCATTACAACGAATTCATCGCCGCCCAGGCGGCATACGCTATCCTCCTGGCGCACGTTGGCGGTCAGCCGCCGTGCCACTTCGACCAGCAGCCGGTCGCCGACATCGTGGCCCTGGGTGTCATTGAGGGTCTTGAAGTGATCCAGATCCAGGATCATCAGCGCGCCGAACTCCCGGCTGCGATCGCTCGCGATCAGGGCCTGACCCAGCCGGTCCATCAGCAGCCGCCGGTTGGGCAACCTGGTGAGCGCGTCAAAATAGGCCAGGTCCCGTATCTGCTTTTCCACCTGCTTGCGCTCCGTGATGTCGCGCACCAGGCCGAGCACATAGGGCTGCCCGGAAAACTCGAAATAATTGGCATTGATTTCCACAGGAAACATCGTTCCATCGCGGGCCTTGTGGCGGCTCTCGAATGTCATCGTTTTCTGGGTTTTGAGGCCATCCCAAACAGCCTGCCACTGTTCCGGCCGGGTGTACTCGGAGTCGACGTCAATCACCCGCAGCTTAAGCAGTTCGTCACGTGGATGTCCGAGCGCCCTGCATGCCTCATCGTTCACATAGTGAAAGTTGCCCTGTTCATCGGCCAGATAGGCCGCTTCCTTCACATGGTTCAGCGCGAAATCCACCAGCGCCAGTTGGCGACTTGCGCTTTCGCGTTCGGTGATGTCACGTGAAATGCCGAGCACGCCGAGCACCTTGCCATCCTTGTCGCGCAGGGGCGTTTTCAGCGTTTCGAGCAAGGCACGGCGTCCATCGTCTGCGAAGCTCACCCATTCCTCGTTCTTGACCGGTTGTCCGGCTGCCATGGCCTTCAGGTCATGGTGACGAAAAAAACGCGCCAGTTCGGGGTCGACAAAATCGAAATCGGTTTTGCCCAGAATCTCTGATTCACGTGCCCCGAAAAAGCGTTCGAAAGCCGGGTTGCACATCTGGTAGACGCCGTCCGCATCCTTCAGCCATACGAGATCCGGAAAGGCACGGAGGATCAGGTGTTTTTGCTGCTCGCTTTCTTCCAGATGGCGGGTAACGGTTTTCAACTGATCGTGCTCCCGCAACAGCGTGCTTTGCTTCAGCATGGCCAGCACGATCACCACCAGCGCGCCAATGTCGACGGCGTCGCTGACCGCCTGGGACACGCCTGGATGGCGGTCCGCCCAAATCACCGCAACACAGGCCAGCACGACCGCCGCCAGCGGCAGCATGCGCAGGAAGCCTTCGCTGCGTCGCTCCCATGCGGCATTGTGGGAAAGTTCGATGTTCCAGTACAGCGTGGCCAGCCCCATCCCCATCACCGAGAAGGAAAACAGGCTGTTGAACCAGGCGCCGTCGATGGTGGCGCCGTCTAGCGCCATGGCGTTCCACACCATCCAGCAGACACCCGTGGCAATCAGTGAAACCAGGAACAGCCAGTAACTCCAGGAAAACTTCAAGCGCAGGGTGGGCGCCGCGACAAGACCGATACAGGCGGCCGCAAGCAGGCTGGCCGGATAGGCCACCATCACGGCCAGGGGAAGCAGCGCCATGTTCCCGCGCTTGGGCAAATACAACACCAGAACCAGCGTCGTGACGGCGATGGCGAGGGTGGCGGCATCCAGCAGCAGGGTCTTGCGCTGGACACGGTCGGCCAGCCGGAATGCCTCGATCAGCAAGCCTGCACCCACGCATGGGCCCAGCCCCAAATAGAACAGGTCGGAGGGCGTCGGGAAACCGGCATAGCCGATCAAGGCCTGCATGTCCCAGATGATCTGGCCGACCGCGTAAGCGGTCAGACCCATTGCGATCCACCGCAGCCCTCTCATGCTGTCGGCATTCGCCGAGCGCACGCCGAGCCACGCCAACACCGCCGCCGTGACGGTGCCTGCTGTCCAGTGCAGGTTGTCGAAAAAGCGGACCCAGTGCACATCCTGCGCGAGCCGGATGCCCACCACACCGGCCAGAAGCCCGGCCACGCCGGCGATCAGCACAAGGCGCACAGATAAGAACAGCTTGGTCCGGCTGCCCAGACTCATCGATCGAGCCTCCCCCTCAAAAGCACTTCAAAACGGCGGCAACGAAACGCGCATCGCCGATTTACAGCGTATTGTTCTGCCGGCCACTGCCATTCGTTCTTTATACCTACTGGCGGCTATTGTGTCAGAAACGGCCATCGTCGCCGACCAGGCGTGACGACAATCTTGCTCGAGTTCACCCCAGCGGCTGCACGAACACGGCACGCGTCGCGGCAGGCAAAAACCCGGATTGGAGGATAAAATCGGCCCGTGCGCCGGGTAAATAGCGTGGCCGGAATATCCCTCAACAAGAATGCACCCTGATGATCGCTCTTGCGCGCCGCCTTTTCGCCTGTCTGCTTGCAGGCCTCATCCTTCCGGTCTTGGCAAATGATCTGCCGCCGCTTTCTCACCGGGTGACCGGCGGCGACAGCGAATATACCGTTCAGTCAGGGGATTTTCTGATCGCCATCGGCGCCCGTTTCGGCCTCCCGCCGACACTGCTGGCGCAGCAAAACGCCGTTCCCTACGACGCCCTCATCCACCCCGGCCAGCGCTTCCACATCCACAATCCCCACATCGTGCCGGCGATGCTCGACGACGGCATCCTCATCAACATCCCGCAGCGCATGCTGTTCCACTTCAGTCAGGGCGATCTGCTGGCCGCCTATCCCGTTGGCCTCGGCAAGCCCACCTGGCCCACGCCGGAAGACGAATTCAAGATCGTCTCGCGGGAGATGAACAAAACCTGGAAGGTGCCAAAATCCATCCAGGAAGAAATGCGCCGCGAGGGGAAAGCCGTGCTGGAGGAGGTGCCGCCCGGCCCCGACAATCCCTTGGGCGCTCACTGGCTTGGACTGAGTTTGTGGGGCTATGGCATCCACAGCACCATCGCGCCTTCGAGCGTGTACCATTTCCGGAGCCATGGCTGCATCCGTCTGCATCCCGACGATATCGCCGAACTATTTGACCGGACGCCGGTCGGAACTACCGGTGTCCTTATTTACCAGGCCGTCCTGCTGGCGGTCATCGAGGACGGCCGCATCCTTCTCGAAGTCCATCGGGACATTTACAAAAAAAACATTGACCCGGCGCAGACCGTTCGCGATATGGCTGAAGCCAATGGCTTGAGTCAGGACATCGACTGGCCTCGGGTGGATGCAGTGATCGCAGCGCAGGAGGGTCTTGCCCGGGAAGTGGGCAGCCTGGCGCGCAATGGTTTGAAAGGAAATCCATGAAGAACACCCTTAGCCGACGCAAATTTCTCAAACTGGGCATGCTTGCCGCCGCGCTGCCGTTTCCGGCATTCGCCAGCCAGGGGGTGCCCGCGGCCGAGCGTCGGCTCGGTTTCCTCAACCTGCATACCGGCGAAAAGGCCGACCTGCCCTACTGGATCCAGGGCGACTACGTGCCGGAATCGCTGGCAGAAATCAACCGCGTCCTGCGCGACCACCGCTCCGGCCAGGTGGCCGCCATCGATACCCAGTTGCTGGACTTGCTCCATCGCGTCAATTCCGCGCTGGGCACTTCCCAGCCCTTCCAGGTCATTTCCGGCTACCGTTCACCGGCCAGCAACCACCTGCTGACCGAAAACAGTTCCGGTGTCGCCAAGCGCAGCCTGCACATGGAAGGCAAGGCCATCGACATCCGCCTGCCCGGCATTGCACTGGCCGACCTGCGCCAGGCCGGGCTCATGCTGCGGGGTGGCGGCGTGGGCTACTACCCGGGTTCCAATTTCGTGCACCTGGATGTGGGGCGCGTTCGCACCTGGGGCGGCTAGACCACCCCAGGCGATCCCCCCCTTGCCTGACGGTGCGGCCCCGGCTCTCGCATTCTGCTGCGAGCACTGCCGGCCAGTCGCCCCGAATGTCGGTCAACACCCTCGCGGTTCCCCCGCTGCCACGCTTTTCTTCCTGAACGGTGTGACCGTTTCAAAAAGTACCGCCCCGCCCCTGGCCAGTCATTTGAAGCGGGGCCGCCTTTCCTGGCTGCCCTGCCGTATCCGGTTTGCTTTGACGCGTCTCCCTGGCAATGAAATTTGCTCGCCAACCAATCGACTATATTTAATTTAGCAGGCGTAATTGCCACGCGGCAGGTAATGCATTCCTGAAGTGACTTGACGTCTTTGATCCATGGTCAGTCAGCAACTGGATTCACCCACACAGAGGAGGCGAGAAAATGAGCAGGAGCGCACTACATGCAGCGGGATGGGTATTGGCCGGCATGCTTCTGATGGGGATCATCGTGTGGCTCACCCTGCCTTCGTTGATGCTGGTCAAGCACAAGAGCAACCAGAACTATGACGATACGGTCGCTGCCTTGAGCGAAGCGCTTAAGCAGAAGCAGGACTGGCGGGTGCTGACAGTAAACGATTACCAGAAGAGCACGGCCGCTTTCGGCGCCATGGAACGAGCCGGCAGCCTGAATATCTGCAATCCGCGCTACGCCTCGAAGATTCTCGCCAACGATGCGGACCGCGGCGTGACGGCATTCATGCCCCTGGCGCTTGGCGTCTACGAAGACAAGCAAGGCCAGGTGTTCATCTCGCAGCTCAATGTCGGGCTCCTCGGCATGATGTTCGGCGGAACCATCGCGGACGTGATGGGGATGGCGGGCAACGACCTCAATGAAGTCGTTGCCTCCGTTGCTGCCAAGTAAGGACCCTTGTCGCCGGGGTTAGGGTTGCCGACTGACCCGGCAGTCGCGAGGGACGCCCCGCGTCCCTCATCTTCAACATGGAGGACGAAAACATGGCCAAACAGACACGCACACCCGTTGACCCGCAAACTGATCCCGACATTACATGGCGAGGGGCTTTCAGCCTTGAGCAGCGCGAGGCGATGCTTCGCGAGGCCGCCTACTACCACTACGTGAAGCGTGGCCACGCCCCTGGGCATGATCTTGATGACTGGCTTGCAGCCGAAGCTGAGATCGAGCGCAGAACGCCCGAGTCTCCGGAATTTTTGCCGGATACCAAGGTGCAGCAGAGCAGCGTCCATGGTGCCGGGAAGGATGACGAGTTGAAGCGGATCATCAAGCAACATCCGCAAAAGGGCATTCCCCAGATCGAGAGCGTTGAGCCGGAAAATGCGCCGTTCAAGGAATAACGCCGGGAACCGAAACCCTCCACTATAGAAAGCCCATCATGACCCACCATGTGGCCCAGGTCGGGCGCCCCCGATCCCGAGCTGAGGACCTCGCCCATCTTCGATGAGTATGAAGATCTCTCGCTCGACCTGGAACTCGAAACCGGCGCCTGTTATTTCAACAATTCGATCTACCCGGTAGGCCAGTATTTGTTGAGGGGCAGCGAGCTGCTGCATTGCGAAGAGCGGGGGGTATGGGTGCGCAAAGGGGAAATGCTGGCCGAGTAGCCTAACCGGTATTCACCAGCGTAGCGCCAGGGCGCCATCCGCCTCCGCTTCCACCCGGCTGCCAAGACGGCTCCCCTCCCGGTTGAGCACCCGCAGCAGCCAGCTTGCGTCACGCGCTGAGGCTCGCTGCAGCCGGAAGCGCCGCGTCTGCATGGGCATCATCCGCAGGCGCAACAGCGTGCCGCTGGCCGCGTCGACAGTCAGAAAATACATCAAGCTGAGGTCGCCCCGATAGGCCTCGTAGCCGGCGATGCCTTCGTAGTCGTTGAGGAAGTCGCCGCAGCCGTAGAGGATCGGCCGGCCCCGGTACACCTCGATGCCCAGGGGATGATGCGAGGAATGGCCATGCACCACGTCCACCCCGCACAGGTCGATAAGCCCGTGAGCAAAGCGCTGATGGGCCGCGAGCACGGCATAGCCCCAGTTGTCGCCCCAATGGAGGGAGACCACCACCACATCCGCCGGACGCTTGATCGCCTTCACCTGCGCCGCGATCTGCCGCAGTGTCGCCGGCGAGAAATCCGGCAGCAGATTCACCCCCGGCAGGCCCGCGGCTGCGGCCCAGTCCGGCGGAATTCCGCTGCTTTCCGCACCGAAGGCAAACACCAGCACGCGGCCCTTGCCGGCCACGCTCAGCACCGCCGGCGCCGTCGCCTCGGGCCTGTCACGCCCGGCCCCGACGGGCTGCAGCCTGGTGCGGCGCAGCGTCTCCAGCGTCTCGGCGAGCCCTGCGTAGCCCCAGTCCAGCACATGGTTGTTGGCCAGCACGCAGCAGTCGATCGCGGCCGCCGTGAGGCAGGGCACATTGGCCGGGTGCATGCGGTAATGGATGCCCTTGCCGCGCTGCCAGTCATCGCGCGTGGTCACCGCCGTTTCCAGATTGACGATCCGCAGGTCCGGCGCGACGCGCGCCCACTCCGCCAGCGCGTCGCCCCACACGTAGGCGAATTCCGCCGGACGCGGGATGGGACCGTTGGTCCGTTCCGCCAGCGTCACGTAATCCAGGGCGGAAGTCGCATAGCCCTCGTGCAGGACCGGGTCGCCGGGATGGGGCAGCACCTGGTCGATCCCGCGCCCGGTCATGACATCCCCGCACAGGAACAGGGTCATGTCCCGTGCGCCTGCCTCTGATCTTTCCGTCGTCTGGGTCACCTTTGCCGTCCTGATCGACACCGCCGCGGCCGCGCCCGGGACGGTGGCCGCCGCCACGCCGCCCAGCAGCAACCGGCCCGCCCGGTCAAAAAACCTCCGCCGGTCCATCATCTCGAACATGCGCTCCGCTCCAGGGTTTTTCCTGCAATACCTGTTACCAGCTTGGCATATTATTGGAGGAGCGTCGTCACAGGCCCGTACCTGTTCGCCTCGGTGCCAGCCGCGAGGGCAGTGGCTCAGCGCCCCAAGTCGGCGAGATGCGGGATGAACACCAGCATGCCGATGACCACCGCGCCCACGGCGGCGATCAGCACCGCAGCCGCCGCCACATCCTTGGCCCGGCCGATCCCGGGATGCCGCTCCGGATACAGGGCATCGGCCAAACATTCCAGGGCGGTATTGAAAGCCTCGGCGCTCCAGACCAGGACGATGGCCACCGTGATCCACAACCACTCTTCCCGGCGCAGGCCAACATAAGCCCCCGCAGCGCACACCAGGACCGCGGCCAGCAGATGCAGACGCGCGTTGGGCTGCGTGCGCACAAGGAAAGCCACGCCCTGCAGGGCGTAGGCGAAGCTTTTCAGGAGGCGGATGAAGGGCTTTTCCATGGTTCATCGACTGTGGAGCACGCACTGCTGCGGGAGCAAGGCGGGTGAGCAGAAAAAAGCGGCATGGCAGCCTCCTTGAATCAACAAAGTATCGAAACCGCTTGAGCGTGACTTTCCTATATTCACTATAAGCGGACTGTTGCAGACGCGGGGTCCGGCTCATCCGCAAGCGCGCCGCTGCGCAGGGGTATTCTCACCATCACGGAACAGGCATGACACCAGAATCCCGCATCGTACCCGCCTGGCAGGGGGATCCTGCCCTTACCCTGCCCGACTACCGCGGCGGCAGCCTGGTCAACCTCATGAGTTCCATCGCCACCGCCCTCGGCGGGAGCAGCCCCTATGCGCCGCTGACGGCCCTGCCGCCGCACACCTTGGCCGGGGCGCGCCATCTGGTGTTGCTGGTGGTGGATGGCCTGGGCCACGATTACCTGCTCGGCCGCGACGGCGCCCTGCGCCGCCATCTGTGTGGGCAGCTCACCTCGGTTTTCCCCTCCACCACGGCCAGTGCCATCCCCACCTTCCTGACCGGCCTGGCCCCCCAACAGCATGGTCTGACCGGCTGGCACATGTATTTCCGCGAGATCGGCGCCATCGTCGCGCCACTGCCCTTCCGCGTCCGCACCGGGCGCCATGCCCTGCGCGAAGCCGGCGTCACGCCGACAACGCTGTTCGGCCTCACCCCGCTGTTCGACCGTCTGCCCCTGCCCTGCCATGTGGTGAGCCCGAAGCACATCATCCATTCTGACTTCAACGTCGCCCTCTCCGGCAAGGCAAAGCGACACGGCTATGACACCCTGGAGGAGATGTTTGGCCTTATCGCCGGCATCCTGCGCAGTGCCGAGCCGCGCAGCTACGTCCATGCCTACTGGCCCCAACTCGACAGCCTGGCCCACGAACACGGCATCCACAGCGAACCCGTGGCGGACGCCTTCGTCGCGCTGGATGCGGCTTTCGCCCACCTGCTGGACGTAGCGCGCGGCAGCGACAGCCTCCTCATCGTCACCGCCGACCATGGATTCATCGACACCTCAGCGGAAGAGACCATCGATCTGGACGACCATCCCGAACTGCGCGCGACCCTGTTGCTGCCCCTGTGCGGCGAGCCCCGCGCGGCCTACGCCTATGTTCGCGCAGGCAGGGAGGCGCAATTCGAGGACACTGTCCGCGGGCGGCTGGGAGACCGGGTCCACGTGCTCAGGAGCGAGGAAGTCGTGCGCCAGGGATGGCTGGGCCCGGGCGAGGCCCATCCCGCCCTGCGAGACCGGATCGGAGACTTTGTCCTCATCCCCCGCGGCCAGGCCATCCTGCGTGACTGGCTCAAGGGCGAGGAGCGCCACACCCACATCGGTGTGCATGGCGGTCTCTCCGCGGCGGAGATGATCGTGCCGCTCATCGTCGCCCCTCTCCCATGATTTAAAAATGAATGCGGAGAAAACCCCGTTCCATCTGAAGCAGGCTGGCCATCCGGAATGAATGACCAGGCTGGCCGGTCAGGGCTTACCCAGTGAGGGTCGCAATTCGACCTATTGTGTTGAAAAACTCAAATTGCCGATGCCCAGAATTTCTGCCAAAAGCCATGCCGATTGGGAATTCCGTTCAATAGGCATGCATAGATTCGTGTGGATGATCTTGGTTAAGTTCGAGAGCAACTTCCGTAACCCCATATCCATGACCGACGCACGCTTCAGAAAGCACTAGAATGTTTTCTGTTCCATCAAAAAAGAGTTTTTCAACACAACAGACCCTTTTGCGACATTCAGCGTTTCAAAAAGACGGACACTCAAATCATTTTAAGCAGCATTTTTTCATCGCAGACTGGATTTATTTTATAAACACCACGCTATCCAGTTCTTTAAGAATAGATAGCTTTCTATCCCAGAATGGTTTCTCTAACCATTTATGGCCGATGAGTTCTACGTTGTTTACATTAATTGCCATTACCCAGATGACAGAGATCATCTCGAAATAAGGTATTACATAAACTTCTTCGCGGCTCAGCTGGCGTACTTGCTGATACCCGTCCATAAATGATTTTGCGATATCGTTTTTAGTCTTTAGGGTATGGATTGAAGAGATGAACTTTCCAATTTCGAATGCTCTGTAACCATAGCCACATTGATCAAAATCAAATAAAGTTAATTGCTTTTTTTCATTCACATGAAAATTTGTCGGATTAACATCGCCTATGCATATACCGTATATTCCCTGTTCTTTAATGATTGACGGGATGGCATGATGGAGTTTATTTTGAAGTGTTTTAAGATAAGTCAGAAATTCTGTATTAACAAACGGTTCTATTGCGATGATCGATTCATCAAGCAAATGGGGAATATCCAGAATAGGTCTGGTGTAATTGGTATGAAAAGCATCAGTTAAACGATGTATATTTGCCACAGAATTTCCGAGTAATGCGCCTTCCTCAATTGATATTTCATTTCCTGGTGCATGGCCATCTGCATAATTAAATAGCGCTGCTGATCTTTTGCCCTCTGGGCTATCAATAAAAAAACTTAATTCGCCAATTTTAGTGCCTAATGGGAATGCCACTAGTGCAGCTTTGTTACCAAGAAATCTTAGCAAATCCAACTCAAAGCCTATTTCCTCTCCGGAGCGCCAGTTATTCCTGTATATGCGAAGAATAAATTTTTTATTCTTGCTCTCGATCAAATAGTTATCATGTAATCCCCGTACATAAAATTTGCAACTCATGGTTTCAGGCAAATCATATTGCAATACTACTAAGCGCAGGACCGTATAGGATGATAGCTGAGAGTATATATAAGTGCTTTCTTCCATAAGTTATACAACCTCACAGTTATTAGACGAATCAAGCGGTCAGTGCCGTAGAAACGTGTGCCCAAGGGACAAAACCAAAGAGTGAATCGCCCCCCCAGTTTACTGGACACCCCTGGGCCTATAAATTTGGCTAAACGGAGCTGTTATGACCGGCAGCTTTTGGCCCAGACAGACGTTCAACGAAAAGCGCAGTAGCGAGCAACCGCTCCACAAATGCGCTACAGAAAACGCCGAGAAATAATCCCTGCGTGGTTGCTCGTCAGGTTCGCGGCAAGTTTGCGAGCCACTTGCGGGCAAGCGTCCGGCCCTGTTCGGCGCTGGAAGGGTCCATCCGTGCGGCCAGCGCATCGTGGGCGTCTTGTGCCCGTTCGGCGAACGCTGCGTTGTCGAACAGTCCGGGCCGGGATCGGGCGAAATGCACGGCCAGGGCAGTCCACTTGAGGGCCTGGACCGCGTCCGCCGACACGCCTTCGCCGCGCTCATGAAACCTGCCCAGGGCCAGGTGGGCCGCGGCCATGCCCTGGCCGGCCGCCTGTTCCAGCAAGCGGATTGCCCGGTCATCATCCCGGGGCACACCGTCGCCCTTGTGATACATCCAGCCGAGATGGTAGCAAGCGGGACCGTAGCCGCTCCGGGCGGACCGGGTAAACCATTCCACGGCCCGCGCACCGTCCCGCGGCACGCCCCAGCCGTGGGCATGGAGGATGCCCAGCATGTACTGCGCGCGGGGATGATTCGCCTGGGCCGCACGGCCCAGCCAATGGGCCGCCTTCCGGTCGTCCTGGGAGAAACCGGGGGACCAGCCATGGAAATTGCCGGTTTCGTAGGCATAGCCAAGCTCGAACTGGAGGTCGGGCCATCTGGCCACTCCCACCGCGACGGCCCCGCACAGGGCCGACGCCGCGACCAGCCCTGCCACGCGGCATGCGCGATTCGTCCCGGCAACCGCCATCGATCTCTCCCTTCAAACTCCCAGCCGCCAGGCGCGACTGGGGTTATTGATACAAGGGAAGCCTTTTTTCGCGTTCGGGGTCATCTGTGAATATCCATTCCCGGCCGGCAAGCGTCTTTTGAGCAATGGTCGCCCTCGGCCCGAAGTAGACTTCAGCATCCCTTGTTATTGCCTTGATGGGGCTTACTGCTTGATCCAGACATGTGATTCGATTTCGAAGATATTGCCGCCATCAATGACTGCGCTCACACTCAAGACCTGACAATCAGGGTGGTCGGGGACCGGCATGGGTTCCTTTAAAGTCGAGTGGATCTTGACTCTTGTTTTCCGGCTGGAAAGTTCGTACACGTACTCGACATGCGTAGGCGTGATCATGGAGCGGTCAAGCCTGCGACCAAAAACGATCAATTCGCCACGGTCCACTGCATCCAGGTAGCCATGAACAAGACTATCCGGATCATCGATCCTTGGCTTGCCAGGGTCGATCAAGTGCTCGGGCACATTCACCGCCGCATAACCCGCATCTAACGTGATTGCGAGTAGAAACAGAACAACGAAAATCGATCTCATCGTTTACCCAAAATGACATGGCGCCGGAGGTTTGGCGAAGATACCTCAGATAGTTTTTCTGCCGTATTGCCGTCCTTGTGACTGGCAGACTTTACTCTGACTCGCGCCCATCGGTCAGAGGGTCACAAAGCGATTCCGAGGAGACGTACGCGCGCGAACAAGCCAGGGGCTTTCTTTTGCCCGGGGAATTGTCTTAACTGGAGTAAAGGACACTCCACATGAAAGAGATTCTTCCCGGCGTTTTTCACTGGAAGACCTTCCACGAAGGCATCCAGGCCTACGTCCACTCCTACTACATCAATGCCACCGATCCGGCGGTATTGATCGACCCACGCGTTCCCGCGCAAGGACTGGCGTGGTTCGCGGCACATGGCGCGCCGCAGCACGTCTACCTGACCAACCGCCATCACTACCGGCATAGCGACCGCTTTGCCGAGCGTTATGGCGCGCAGGTCTGGTGCCACAAGGACGGACTGCACGAATTCAGCCACGGCGAAAAGGTCAAGGGTTTCAGCCACGGCAAGGAACTGCCGGGCGGCATTCTGGCCCTGAAAATCGCGGCGCTGTGCCCCGAGGAAACCGCGCTGTATCTGCCGCTGAACGGGGGAATTCTGAGCATCGGCGACGCGATCGTGCGCGACCGGGGAAAGCTGGGCTTCGTGCCGGATGCGTATATGGGTGACGACCCGGAAGGCGTCAAGCGCGGCCTGCGAAAAGCTTTTCTCAAGCACCTGCGCGAACGCGAATTCGACCACCTGCTGTTCGCCCATGGCGCTCCCTGGATCGGCGGCGCCCGGGCGGGCCTCGAAACGTTTCTGGCAGAGATGGAATGTCCGGGATGCTAACCCGGCCAGTTCACCGGCCGAGCAGTTCCCGCAGCGCAATCCCCGCCAACGCCAGCGCCCCGCACGGAAGCCATACCCAGCGCAGTTCCGAACGCAGCACGCGCAGGCCGCGCCGCGAGAAAAGCTCAGAGGGGCGCAGGGGCGATACCTCGATCACCCGCCACGGCAGGAAGGTGCGCCGGTTCGAGAACGGGCTGAAGAAGGCGATGCCGAGACCGCCGTTGGTCAGCGCGTCGAGCAGGCCATGGGACGCGGCGCTGACGAGCAGCACCCCGAACGCGGTCAACGGATCGGAACCCAGCGCCGGCGCAAGCAGCGATCCCACTCCCGCCAGCCCCGCGGCAAATGGCAGCGAATGGGTGAAGCCGCGGTGGCCGAACGGATGCTCGTAGGGGATGCCCAGCCACAGCCCCACTGCATCGATGTCGGGCAGCACGGCGCAGGCAAGCGCCAGGACCATGAGCCCCGCGGGCACCATGTCCGTGCCCAGGGTCATCGTTAGCGCCAGGGGCACGGCAAAATGGGAAAAGGGCGTCGCCAAACACGTCACCTATCGTCCAACCAGACTTACGCTCAATTCGCCCCCACGCTCGCAGCGTTGGCAGCGACCGCGCATCACATGCCGATCATCACCGCATCGGCACCCTGAAACACTGCCCATCTTCGGCAAACGCGAGCGGCCCGGCGTAGCGCTTGCGAATCTCGCGTTTGGATTCTGTCTCCCGCCCCAGTGTGCGCTGCATGCGGTGAGACAGCACCACCTGCTTCACCTTGGCTTCTGCCGCAATCTCGCCGATCACCGAGGGCGGCATGTGCAGATTGCGCGCCGCGCCTTCTGCATCCTGCGGAATGGCATGATGCGCCACCAGCACGTCCACCCCTGCCGCCAGCTTGGGCAGCGTGTGGTTGTCGCCATTCATATCGCCGCTGAAGGCCAGCGCGTGCCCGGCGATATCGACGCGCCAGGCCAGCGCCGGTATCGGGCCATGGTGCACCGGCGTTGCCGTGAGTTTGACGCCCTGCCACGCCAGCACTGACTGCACCGCCGTACCCATTGCCGACACGTTGTGCGGCAGCAGGCGAAACGCCTCATCGCCCGTCAAATACCCGCCCAGGTAGCGGTAGGCACCCGAGGGTTCCGCGAACAGGGACTGCACAAACGCCGCCGTATCCGGCATCAGCGCATTGCCCGTGGGGCCATACACCGGCAAGTCACGCGTGCGGTCGGTAAAGAATGCGGCCTTGATCAGCGCCGGCAAATCCGCGCTGTGGTCCACATGCAAATGCGTGAGCAGAACCACATCCAGATCCTCGATTCGCGCACCGCTCTGCTCATAGCGCAACATGCTGCCCGGCCCCATATCCACCAGGATGCGCGCCCGCCCGTCCTGCCACACCAGATAGCCGCTGGAAGCCCGCCCGTCGGTGAGCTCCGGCCCGCCCGAGCCCAGCACCTGCAACCACACGCCCGCACTCCGGCAGCTTTGCGCGGCATGGCCGAAACCCGCCGTGGTCAACAGCAGGCAGGCCGCGACGCACAATAGCTTGAGTTTCATGTTCGACGGATTCCCCTTGGCATGCGACGTTGATAGTCGAAGACAGATTGTTAATCAAATAAAGCCCACCCGATGGACGACCTCCGCTCCCTGCTTGGCCAGGACTGATT
>DATMWS010000095.1:0-8762 GCA_035562135.1 Thiobacillus sp.
CGTATTTATCCATCGCTTCGGCATAGCTCATGCGCGGGAAGGCGGCGGGAAGCTCGATGCCCTGCGCCTTCTGCATCATGTCGCGGATCATGCCTTCGACGAGGTTCATGATTTTTTCCTCGCCCATGAACGAGGTTTCCAAATCCACTTGCGTGAATTCGGGCTGGCGGTCGGCGCGCAGGTCCTCGTCGCGGAAGCACTTGGTGATCTGGAAGTAGCGGTCGACGCCCGACACCATCAGCAATTGCTTGAAGAGCTGCGGCGATTGCGGCAGCGCGTAGAACATGCCGTCGTGCACGCGGCTCGGCACCAGGTAGTCGCGCGCGCCTTCGGGGGTGGAGCGCGTCAGCATCGGCGTTTCGACTTCCATGAAGCCGTGCGTGTCGAGGTAGTCGCGCATCAGCTTGGACACGCGATAGCGCAGGCGCAGGTTCTTCTGCATCGGCTCGCGGCGCAGGTCGAGGTAGCGGTACTGCAGACGGATGTTCTCGTTGATGTTGTCGTCGTCGATCTGGAACGGCGGCGTCAGCGAGGGGTTCAGCACTTCCAGCTTTTTGGTCAGCAGCTCGACCATGCCGGTCGGCATGTTGGGGTTTTCGGTGCCGGCCGGACGCGACCGCACCAGCCCCTCGATCTTCAGCACGAATTCGGAACGCACGTCCTCGGCCAGCTTGAACGCCTCCGGCGTGTCGGGATCGATCACCACCTGCATCATGCCCTCGCGGTCGCGCAGGTCGATGAAGATCACGCCGCCGTGGTCGCGCCGGCGGTGTGCCCAGCCGCACAGGGTGACGGTGTTGCCGATGTCGGCGGCGGTGACGGCACCGCAGTAGTGAGTACGCATGGTTTTTCCTATTGAACGCCGGGGCGCGCTTCAGCTGCAGCGACGCCCATCGAGACGATGTATTTCAACGCGCGGTCGACCGACACATTCAGTTCGATGACCTCGCTCTTTTTCACATAAAAATAAAAGCCGTTGACCGGGCTCGGCGTGGTGGGGATGAACACCGCCACGTGCTCGTCCGGCAGCATGCGCGCCACTTCGTGCGGCACATTGGTCTGGAAGGCCAGCGACCACGCCTGCGGATGCGGATAACGCACCAGCAACACCTTACGGAACGCGTGGCCGTTGCCCGACAACAGCGTGTCGGACACCTGCTTGACGCTGCCGTAAATGGTTTTCACCACCGGGATGCGGATCAGCTGCCGCTCCCAGAAGTCGATGATTTTCTGGCCAAAGAAGTTGGCGCCGAACACGCCGGTGAGCACGATCACCAGCAGGGTCAGGATCACGCCCAGACCCGGAATGCGCACTCCCAGCCAGGCTTCGGGCAACCATTCGGCAGGCAGCACCGTGAGGCTTTGATCCATGGTGCCGATCAGCAGGTCGAGCACCCACAGGGTGATCCCCAGCGGCACCCAGATTAACAGGCCAGTAATGAAATAACGTTTCATGAAAACACGCGTGGGGGCGGCTAAAAACAAGAAGCGGGCGGCTTGCACCGCCCGCTTCCTGGTCAGCTCACCGTGTCAGTTACACGCCGGACAGGCACCCGTGCCACACGCAGGCGCGGGCGCGTCGGCCTTCGTTTCTGCGGGCTTGCTGCCGCTCCCTTTGAAATCGGTGGCGTACCAGCCGGTTCCCTTGAGCGCGAAGCCGGCCGCCGTCACCTGCTTGGCGTAGTCGGGCTTGCCGCACGACGGACACACGGTCAGCAGCGCATCGGACACTTTCTGCATTTCATCCTGGGAATAGCCGCAGGACGCACATTTGTAAGCATAAATCGGCATAATTCGCTCCGATAAATCAAGAAGTTGCGTAATTATACCCAAAGGGCGGGCACAAGTACCCAAAGGAAGGGCACACGTACCCAAACAGCCGGGCACACGCACCGAATCTGGCGATCGCCCGCCGGGTTTCAAGGGGGCTGCCGCTACCAGGCCAGGCTCAGGCTGCCGTAGACGCGGCGGCTGAAGATATTGGTGTCGCGGAATTCGTGGTAATCGTCGCCCAGGTTTTGCCCCACCACGGCGGCTTCCACCTCGTGCCCCTGCCATTTCCAGCGGCGCGCCAGTCGGGCATCGACGCGGGTATAGGCCTCGGTAAGGTCCCCTTCGGTCAGCCATTTCATCGCATCGGTGTGCCAAGCGCCCAGGCTTGCTTCCCAGCCATTGTCCAGGCGGTAACTGGCGATCAGCCCCCAGCTGTTGCGGGGCGCGGACAAGGGGATATCCAGGTTGTAGTTAAGCCGCGAGGTGTCCGCGCGCAGGAAAACCCGTGCGTAGTGCGCGCTTACATCCAGCGTCCGGACCGGCCGCCAGCGTAGCTGGATTTCCCCGCCCTGGGTGTCGACCGTGCCGACATTGTCAAAACTGAATACCTTCGGTTTGTAGGAACTTGTCTCGTCCGGCGCCCTGATCTGACCGATGAAGTCACTGATCCTGTCCCGATAAAGCCGCATGTCCAGTTCGAGACGCAGGGCCCGCCAGCTCCCGACATAGCCGATCTCACGCGAGACGACACGCTCGGCATCGAGACCCTCCGAGGGGATCGTCTCCATATCGGCCACGGCGCCGGATTGCAGGACAAAAACCTGGTTGCCCTCCTCCTCGAAGAAGGTCGGTGATCGGTAAGCACGCGAGACGCCCAGCCGGATGACATGTCCCGGCGCCAGGGTGAAATTGAGCGCGGCACGCGGCGAGACATCGGTGCCCGTAAAGTAATGGTGCTCCAGCATGGCGCCGCCCTGCAGCAGAACGTATTCATTGACGCGCCATTCGAGATTGCCGAACGCGCGCGCGAGCTCGCCGCTCAGGGTCTTGCCGGAATTGTAGTTTTGCGGGCTTTTGACCGTTTCCTGCCGCACTTCGCCGCCCCACACCCCACGCAGATTCGGCGTCCACTGCTCGTTCACCTGCAGCTCGATATTGCTACGGGTCTGCAGGAGGTATTGATCGACCGCCACCATGCCAACCCCCAGCCCCGTCAGATCCGCCAGCGCGTCGGCATCGAAGCGATTTTGCGTATGGTAAGCCTGCACCCGCCACTCGCGCTGCGGCGACACCACCTTGTGATAGGCAAGCTGCACATACAGCGCGCGCGAATCCTGCTCGGTGGGTTCAAGCACGGACAGCGGATTGGCGGCCTGCCTGCCCGCGCCCCAGTCGCCATTCGACAGGCCGAACTGCGCCATCACGTCCGACTCCGGCGAGAGCTGCCGGTCCAGCCGCCCATTGACGAAATAGGTTTGGGTGGACTCCAGATAACGGCCGTTATCGCCACTTACGGCCGATTTGTAGGTCACATCCCGCTCGAAGCGGTCCCGTTGCTGCGCCGACGCGGTCAGGCGGTAGCGCAAGTTCGCGTCGCCGCCGCCCTGGCGCACGGTCAGCCCGCGCATGTCCTGCTCGCCGGCCTGCAGCGAGACGTATTCACCCGGCACCTGGGCCGCCGTCTTGGTGATGATGTTGATGACCGCGACAAAGGCGTTCGCACCATGAATCGCGGCGTTGGGGCCGCGCACCACCTCGATGCGTTCGATGTCGTCGATCGACAGGGGAAGGTCGGTCCAGTACACCGTGCCGTAGTGCGGGCTGTAAATCGAGCGCCCATCCACCAGCACCTGAAACCGTCGCGAATAGGCGTCAGCCAGACCGTGATAGCCGGCCGTCCAGGTGTTGTTGCGCGTATAGGCGACCGAGAAACCCGGCACCAGCCGCAGCAGATCAGGAATATCGCGAAAGCCCGACGCACGGATCATGTCCTGGTCGATGACGGTGACTGCGGCGGGTGCCTCGCTCACCGGCTGCGACAACCGCGACACCGACAATACGACCGGCAGTTCGTCGAGGAAGTCGGTTTCACTGACCGCGGCCAGCGCCCGATCGGGAGATGCTAGTAGGCCACTCAGCAGCAGCGTCATCCCCAGCACACGGAATATTGTTGGTTGGTTGCTACTCACTTTTACCTCACGCCAGTGCATTGCGCACCGACCACTTTCCGAGTTGTTTGTATGAACTTGTGGAATTACGGCTGATTGTCCTGCGTGCTTTAATCTAGGAAGTGAATATCGTCAGCCATGTCGTCCAGACGGCGATAGTCTGGGCCGGGATTTTAATAGTTCACTCGGCATCGTCGAGCACAGCCGACGCCCGGCAACAAGCTTACCAGTCGAACATCAGGCTCAGGTAGGCGCGACGGTCAAACAGGTTCTCGTCGCGGAATTCCTCGTAGCGCTCGCCGCCCAGGTTCTGTCCAACCAGGGCCAGTTCGACTGGGTTCCCCTGCAGTTTCCAGCGCCTGGCCAGACGCGCGTCGACCCGGGTAAACGCCTTGGTGACGTCACCATCGCCGAGCCAGTACATGGCGTCCACCCTGTAAGCCCCTACACTGGCTTGCCAGCCCTCGGCCAGCTTGAATATTCCCAGTGCGGAGAAATTGTTTCTAGGCACGGAGCCCGCAATGTCCCCCTCATTGGAATCAATATCGACCCGTGCGTAGGACAGGACTAAATCAAGCCAGTTTTGCGGCGCCCAGCGCAGCTGGATATCTGCACCGTGAATATCGGCACGGCTTTCGTTAATGAAATGAAACAGTTTTCCGGGTATCAGTGGATCGTCATACGTACCCAGCAGCCTGCTGACCTTGTCATTAAAAAGCCTGGCGTCAATCTGAAGCCTTAGTGGGCGGACATGCCCAATATAGCCAACTTCACGAGAGAGTATCCTTTCAGGCTGCAAGCCAGCCGATGGCTCAAAATATTGGCGATACAAAGACCCGCTCGCAGTGAATATGCGTTGATCGCCGCCCTCCTCAAAAAAAGTCGGGGATCGGTAGGCCTGGGTGATGGAGGCGCGGAAGGCATGATCGGCATGGGGCAGAAAATTCACTGCCAGGCGCGGCGACACATCGAAACCACTCAGGTAATGATGCTCCGCCAGGGCGCCGGCATTCACGATCCACTTAGGCGAGAGGCGCCACTCGGCATTGCCGAATAGACGGTAAAGCGCGCCGGTTCGCGCATCCTGATTGTAAAAATACGCCGGCGACTTCACGCCTTCCCAACGCGCCTCGGCGCCCCATACCAGACGCAGTTGATCGGATGGGCTCGAAATCATCTGGAATTCGATGTCCTCGCGCCACTGGGTATAGCTCATATCGATCGGAGCAAGGCCTGTCACCACAAAGCCATCTTCATTGCGCAGGCGCGTGTGATAGAACTGCACGAACCATTCATTTTCCGGGTCGATCACCCGGCGGAATTTCGCCTGAAAATGCTCTGTTCCCACGTCCATGTTCCGCACCGGGTCGCCACTCTCGCCCACCACGCCGTGACGCCAGTCTCCCCGACTCAGGGCGAACGTGGTGGTGATTTCGTCGGTTGGGGACAGACGATAGTCCACCCGCAAATCCATATGACGGGTGATCGTCTGCTCGGCCCGGGTATCAAAGCGGTCGCGCCGCTGGTCCGACAGGGTGAGCCGGTAGCGCAAGTCGTCCTTGCCACCCCCATGGCGGAACATGGCGCCGCCCATGCCCTGATCTCCGGCCTGCACCGAGAGGTGGCTGCCAGGGACCTGGGCGGCATCCTTGGTGATGATGTTGATGATGCCGAAGAAGGCATTCGACCCATAGCTTGCCGAATTGGGGCCGCGCACCACCTCGATGCGCTCGATGTCCTCGATCGACAGCGGCAGGGAAGCCCAAGGCACATCGCCAAATGCAGCGGTATACATCGAACGCCCGTCGATCAGCACCTGCATGCGGCGGGAATAGGCGTCCGCCAGCCCATGGTAGCCGACGCCCCAGGTGTTGTCGCGGGTATAGGCCACGGTGAAGCCCGGCACCAGACGGAACAGATCGGGAATATCACGAAAGCCCGAGGCGCGGATCATGTCCTGGTCGATGACAGTGACGGCGGCGGGCGCCTCGTTCACCGGCTGCGACAGGCGCGACGCCGACAATACGACCGGCAGTTCGTCGAAAAAATCGGTTTCGCTGACTTCAGCCAGCGCCTGGGCCGGGGATGTCAGGGCGCCACTCAGCAATAGCGCCCATCCCAAAACCCAAAATGTAGTTTGTGGCTTGTTGTTCACCTCATGTCTGCGCGCTTGCGCACCGGTTCCTCTCCGCATTGTCATGAATTCGCGGGGGGTTAACGGTCCACGGCCGTGCACGTCCGAATCTCAAAACGGAATATCGTCGTCCATGTCGTCGAACCCGCTGCTGGCGGGGCGTTGCGCGGCCGCCGGCGCATTGCCGCGGGACGGCGCGCCCTGGGGCTGACTGCGCGGGGCGGACTGATCATAGCCGCCATCGTCCATGTCGGCCATGCCGCCGCCACCCTTGCTGCCCAGCATCTGCATGCGGTCGCCGCGAATCTCGGTGGCGTATTTTTCGATGCCTTCCTTGTCGGTGTATTTGCGGGTGCGGATCGAGCCTTCGACATAGACCTGGCTGCCCTTTTTCAGGTATTGCCCGCACACCTCGGCGGTGCGGCCGAAGAAGCTGACGCGGTGCCATTCGGTCTGCTCTACCATCTGGCCGGCCTTGTCCTTGTATTTGTCGGTGGTGGCGATAGCGAGGTTGGCGACGGCTTCCCCACTCGGCAGGTAGCGCATTTCGGGGTCGCGCCCCAGGTTGCCGACCAGAATCACTTTGTTGACGGATGCCATGTTTTCCCCTGAATTGAAATTGAATGGTCTGAGCTTGATCCGTTGCGGATTCTATCAGGCTGTCTTCAGCAAACTGAGTGCGCCCGCTTCGTCCCAGCCCTTGAGGCTGACCTTGAGCATGGCCACGCCTTCTTCGGCCAGAACCACGGCCTCGACCACGCCAGCCACCTCGGCCAGCTGCGCCTTCAGCAGCGCGGCCTGATCCGCGGGCATCACACCCACGCGAAACATGCGGGTCTTGATCGCGGGCGGCGCCGTCATCGACAGGCTCGCCAGCAGCCAGACCGCCATCAGCACCACGCAGAAAACGAACACGGCAGCAAAGCCGTGATGCTGCGCCAGCCAGCCGCCGAACACGCCGCCGAAGAACAGTCCCAGCGCCTGGGCGGTATTGTAGACGCCCATCGCCGTGCCCTTGGCCGACACCGGGGCGAGCTTGGAAATCAGCGAGGGCAGGCTGGCTTCGAGCAGGTTGAAGGCGACAAAGTAAAAGAACAGTGCCCACACGATGCCCCAGAAATGGCCGATGCCGAACGCCAGCCCCAGCTGCGCCAGCAGCATCAGCGCCACGGCGCTAATGAACACCGGCTTCATCCGGGCGCGCTTTTCACCATAAATGATGGCGGGCACCATCAGGACGAAGGAGCCCAGCAGCACCGGCAGGTACACCGCCCAGTGGTGGTCGGCCGCCAGGCCACTGTTTTTGAGCGCCACCGGCACCACCACGAACATCGCCATTTGCGCCGCATGCAGCGCAAAAATGCCGAAGTCGAGCCGGACGAGCTGGCCGTTTTTCAGCACGTCGATCAGTTTTGCCGGATTAGCCTGGGCGTCGGCATGAAAATGGCTGTCTGCAGGATCGGGCACCCACACCTTCACCACCCAGATGGCGGCCAGCGCGAGGATGCCGGTCAGGGCAAAAATCCCCGGCACGCCGATCACGCGATTGAGCGCCGGCCCCGCCACCAGCGACACGGCAAAGGTGATGCCGATGGTGGAGCCGACCAGCGCCATCGCCTTGGTGCGATGCTCCTCACGGGTGAGGTCGGCCAGCATCGCGGTAACCGCCGCTGAAATGGCGCCCGCGCCCTGCAGCGCGCGGCCGGCAATGGTCCAGTAGATGTCGGTTGCGGTCGCGGCAAGAAAGCTGCCGAGGGCGAACACGATCAGGCCGAAGATGATGACCTTCTTGCGCCCGATGCGGTCGGACGCCATGCCGAAGGGGATCATCAGGATGGCCTGGGTCAGGCCATACATGCCGAGCGCGAGGCCGACCAGGGTGTGGTTGTCGCCGCCCGGCAGGTCTTCGGCATACAGCGCGAACACCGGCAGGATCAGGAACATGCCCAGCATGCGCAGGCCGAAAATCGCCGCCAGGCCCGATGCGGCGCGTCTCTCGGCGCGGGTCATGCTTTCGGACAGGTCGATGTGGGCCACTGCGGGATTCGGCGAACGCGGGAAGTCCGTTATATTAGCAGGTTGCGAATTACGCCTAAGCGCACCCACCAATGGAATTCATCCGCATCCGTGGCGCCCGTACCCACAACCTGAAAAACATCAACCTCGACCTGCCGCGCAACAAGCTGGTGGTGATCACGGGGCTGTCGGGCTCGGGCAAGTCCTCGCTCGCCTTCGACACCCTCTACGCCGAGGGCCAGCGCCGCTACGTCGAGTCGCTGTCGGCCTACGCGCGGCAGTTCCTGCAGCTGATGGAAAAGCCCGACGTGGACTCGATCGAGGGCCTCTCCCCGGCCATCTCCATCGAGCAGAAGACGACCAGCAAGAACCCCCGTTCCACCGTGGCCACGGTAACCGAGATCTACGACTACCTGCGGTTGCTCTTCGCCAACCTCGGCGTGCCGCACTGCCCGGAGTGCGGCCGCGAGATCATGGCGCAGTCGGTGGATCGCATCATCGAGATGGTGATGCGCTACCCGAGCGACGAGCGGATCAACGTGCTGGCGCCGATCGTCCGGGGCCGCAAGGGCGAGTTCAAGAAGGAGCTGGCGGCGCTGCGCACGCGCGGCTTCACGCGTGTGCGCGTGGACGGCGAGATGCGCGCGCTCGAGGACGACATCGTCCTCGAC
>DATMWS010000096.1:0-2182 GCA_035562135.1 Thiobacillus sp.
GAGGAGACGCCGCTCGTCATCCACGGCGGCGGCAGCAAGACGTTCTACGGCAACCCCGATGAAGGTGAGGTCCTCGCCACGCGGGCGCTTGCGGGCGTGGTCGATTACCAGCCGAAGGAACTGGTGCTGACTGCACGCGCCGGCACCCCGCTGGCCGAAATCGAGGCGCTGCTCGCCGAGCAGAATCAGATGCTGGCGTTCGAGCCGCCGCACTTTGGTGGCGCGGCCACGCTGGGCGGCTGCATCGCCGCGGGCCTGTCCGGCCCGCGCCGCCCCTATGCCGGCGCCGCGCGCGACTTTGTGCTCGGCGTGCGCATCATCGACGGCACCGGGCAGCCGCTGCGCTTCGGCGGGCAGGTGATCAAGAACGTCGCCGGCTACGACGTGTCGCGGCTGATGGTCGGCGCGCTCGGCACGCTCGGCCTCATCACCGAAGTCTCGCTCAAGGTGCTGCCGAAACCCGCGGCGGAAACCACGCTGCAATTCGAACTGGACGAAGCCGCCGCCATCCTGAAAATGAACCAGTGGGCGGGGCAGCCGTTGCCGCTGTCCGCGACTTCGTGGCATGCCGGCATGCTGACGCTGCGGCTTTCCGGTGCGGCGTCAGCCGTGCGCGCCGCGCAGGCCAAACTCGGCGGCGAAGTGCTGAAGGACGCCGCCGCTTTCTGGCAGCGCCTGCGCGACCAGGCGACGCCCTTCTTCGACAAGCGTCCGCTGTGGCGGCTGGCGGTGAAGCCCACCACGCCGCCGTTGCAACTCGGCGACGCGCAATGGATCGAGTGGGGCGGCGCGGTGCGCTGGCTGGCGACGGACCTGCCGGCGCCGGCGCTGCGCGAAGCGGCGAAAACTGCCGGCGGTCATGCCACCCTGTTCCGCGGCAATGCGCCGGCCGACGGCGTCTTCGCCCCGCTCGCGCCGGCGCTGCTGGGCCTGCATCGCAACCTCAAGCAGCGCTTCGACCCCAAGGGCATTTTCAACCGCGGGCGCCTGTATCCGGACTTCTGACATGCAGACCACGCTCGCCGAATCCTTCCGCAACACCGCCGCCGGCGACACCGCCGAAGGCATCCTGCGCAACTGCGTGCATTGCGGGTTTTGTCTCGCCACCTGCCCGACCTACCAGCTGCTGGGCAACGAACTCGATTCGCCGCGCGGCCGCATCTACCTCATCAAACAGGTCCTCGAGGGCGCGACCCCGACCGCCAAAACCCAGCTCCACCTCGACCGCTGCCTGACCTGCCGCAACTGCGAAACCACCTGCCCGTCGGGAGTGGAATACGGCAAGCTGCTCGACATCGGGCGCCACATTGTCGAGGAAAAAGTCGGACGCGGCGCGGCCGAAACCGCCGCGCGCGCCGCGCTGAAAACCGGCCTCGGATCGCCGCTGCTGTTCAACAGCGCGCTGAAGCTCGGCCAGAGCGTGCGCGGCCTGATGCCCGGCTTTCTACAGGCACGCATCCCCGCCGCGGAAGCTGCGGGCGACTGGCCGCAACCGCGCCACGCCCGCCGCATGCTGGTATTGCAAGGCTGCGTCCAGCCCGGCCTCAAGCCCAACATCAACGCCGCCACCGCGCGGGTGCTCGACCGCATCAGCATCTCGCTGATCGCTGCGGACAAAGCCGGCTGCTGCGGCGCGCTCGCGCATCATCTCAACGATACGGACGAAGGCCTCGCCGCCGCGCGCCGCAACATCGACGCCTGGCTACCGCATCTCGATGCAGGGGTGGAGGCCATCGTGATGACCGCCTCGGGTTGCGGCGTGATGGTGAAGGACTACGGCTGGCTGCTGCGCGACGACGCTGCGTATTCTGAAAAAGCCGCGCGCGTCTCCGCTGCAACGAAGGATATTTCTGAGGTGATGATCGCCGCGCGCGAAGCCCTGAAAGGCCTGGCTGCGCGACCCGCCCCGAAGCGCATCGCCTACCACCCCCCCTGCACCCTGCAGCACGGGCAGAAGCTCACCGGCAGCGTCGAGGCGCTGCTGACCGGCGCAGGATTCGAGCTCACCCCGGTGGCGGAAAAGCACCTGTGCTGCGGCTCCGCCGGCACCTATTCGATCCTGCAGCCCGACATCGCCAACCAGCTCAAGGCCCGCAAGCTCGGCCACCTGCAGGCCGGTCAGCCGGAGTTGATCGTCACCGCCAACATCGGCTGCCTCACCCACCTGCAATCGGGCAGCAGC
>DATMWS010000097.1:0-14399 GCA_035562135.1 Thiobacillus sp.
GGTGATGCAGGCGCAGGGCTCGCAGCTCACCAACAAGTACGCCGAGGGCTACCCCGGCAAGCGCTATTACGGCGGCTGCGAATACGTCGACATCGTCGAGCAACTGGCGATCGACCGCGTCAAGGCGCTGTTCGGCGCCGAAGCGGCCAACGTGCAGCCCAACTCCGGCTCGCAGGCCAACCAGGCGGTGTTCATGGCCTTCCTCAAGCCCGGCGACACCATCATGGGCATGAGCCTGGCCGAAGGCGGCCACCTCACCCACGGCATGGCGCTGAACATGTCGGGCAAGTGGTTCAACGTGGTGGCCTACGGCCTCAACGAAAAAGAGGAAATCGACTACGACAAGATGGAAGCGCTGGCGCGCGAACATAAACCGAAATTGATCATCGCCGGCGCCTCGGCCTACGCGCTGCGTATCGATTTCGAGCGCTTCGCCAAGATCGCCAAGGAAATCGGCGCCATCTTCATGGTCGACATGGCGCACTATGCCGGCCTCATCGCCGCGGGCGTCTACCCCAACCCGGTGCCGCATGCCGACGTCGTGACCTCGACTACCCACAAGACCCTGCGCGGCCCGCGCGGCGGCATCATTTTGATGAAGGCCGAGCACGAGAAGGCGATCAACTCGGCGATCTTCCCCGGTCTGCAGGGCGGCCCGCTGATGCACGTCATCGCCGGCAAGGCGGTGGCGTTCAAGGAAGCGTCGACCAAGGAATTCAAGCACTACCAGGAGCAGGTGATCGACAACGCGCTGGTGATGTGCAAGGTGCTGGTCGAGCGCGGCCTGCGCATCATTTCCGGC
Source organism: Thiobacillus sp. (assembly GCA_035562135.1). Taxonomy (GTDB): domain Bacteria; phylum Pseudomonadota; class Gammaproteobacteria; order Burkholderiales; family Thiobacillaceae; genus Thiobacillus. The sequence continues at coordinate 803 of DATMWS010000097.1, forward strand.
CGCACCGAGTCTCACGTGTTCCTGGTCGACCTGCGCAGCAAGAACCTCACCGGCAAGGAAGCCGAAGCGCTGCTTGGCCGCGCTCACATCACGGTCAACAAGAATTCCATCCCCAACGACCCGCAGAAGCCCTTCGTCACCAGCGGCATCCGCCTCGGCACCCCGGCGATGACCACGCGCGGTTTCACCGAACTCGAAGCCGAACAGCTCGCCCACCTGATCGCCGACGTGCTCGACGCACCGGCCGACGAGGCGGTGATCGAGCGGGTGAAGCGCGAAGTGGCGAAGCTGGTGGCGAAGTTTCCGGTGTATGGCTGATGAGCTGAGAGCGGAGAGTCGAGAGTCGAGAGCTTTTCATCACGAGGCTCACGACTCTCGGCTCATCGCTATCCACCCCGCACTCTCGACTCTCCGCTCTCGACTCTCCGCTCCCACATGAAGTGTCCCTTCTGCGGTTCTCTGGATACCCAGGTCATCGACTCCCGCGTCAATGAGGCGGGCGATGCGATTCGTCGGCGCCGCCGCTGCACCGCGTGCGACAAGCGATTCACCACCTGGGAGACCGCCGAGCTGCGCCCGCCGCAGATCGTCAAGTCCAACGGCATCCGCGAAGATTTTTCCGAAACCAAGCTGCGCGAAGGTTTCCGCCGCGCGCTGCACAAGCGGCCGGTCTCGACCGAGCTGGTCGACGCCGCGGTCGAACGCATCCGCCAGCTGCTGCTGACGCGCGGCGCGCGCGAAGTGCCGGCGCGCGAGATTGGCGAACTGGTGATGCACGAGCTGAAGAAGCTCGACAAGATCGCCTACATCCGCTTTGCCTCGGTGTACAAGAGCTTTCAGGACCCGGACGATTTCCGAGAGATGCTGCAGGACCTTGAACGCACGCCACCGCACGGCGTGGACGACTTGTTCGAGTAAGGCGCCGCTCCTTAACGTTTTCTTAACGCAGGCGGCGAGCCGTTTGGCTATGCTCCCAGGCTTCATTCAACAAGGAGTCACCGCATGCCGCTTCGCCTGTCTGCCATTATTCTGTCCTGCCTGAGCCTCACCGCCATCGCGGATGGCGGCCCGCACTGGACCTACGAGGGTGAGCACGGCCCCAGCCACTGGGCCGATCTGGATAAAAACTTCACCGAGTGCAAACTCGGTCACGCCCAGTCGCCGATCGACATTCGCGGCGCCAGGACCAAAGCCGACGCGCCCGATCTGGAATTCCACTACCAGGCCACGCCGCTCGGCATCATCAACAACGGCCACACGGTGCAGGTCAGCGAAGCCGGCGCGGGCACGCTGACCATCGGCGGCCACGCCTACGCGCTCGCGCAGTTCCATTTCCACACCCCGAGCGAAGAACGCATCCGCGGCAAGGCCTACGATCTGGTTGCACACCTGGTGCACAAGGACGATGCCGGCAAGCTTGCCGTGGTGGCCGTGCTGTTCAAGACGGGGCACGAAAATGCGGCCCTGAAGACGGTGTTCGACAACATGCCCGTTGGCGCGGGCCCGGAGCACAAGGTCGAAGGCTTGCAGTTCAATCCTGCCGACCTGCTGCCCGCGAAACACGGCTACTACCACTTCCAGGGATCGCTCACCACGCCGCCGTGCTCCGAAGGCGTGGCCTGGTATGTGCTGAAGACGCCCATCGAGGCCTCACGCGCGCAGATCGGCCTGCTGCACAAGCTGTACAGCCACAATGCGCGTCCGGTGCAGGCGCTGAACGGCCGCGAGGTGATCGAGCACCTTTGACCGGTTGCCGTACGCCGCCGGCGTCGATGACTTCTGCGCCCCCCTTGCGGGGGCGTTTTCGCATCCACCCTGCAAAATTGGCTAGCGGCCTGACCGGCGCATGGCCAGCCGTGCTACTGTTCACGCGGTCTCACATTTTGTACGCCCGGAGATGAGATTTTCCGCCGCCGATTCCCTTCACATGTCGCGCGCCCTGCAACTTGCTGCACGCGGCCTCTTCACCACCAGCCCCAACCCGCGCGTCGGCTGCGTCATCGTCAGGGACGGCCGCGTCGTCGGCGAGGGCTGGCATGAGCGGACGGGCACGCCGCATGCCGAGGTGCACGCGCTGAAGGCGGCCGCTGGCGCCGCCCACGGCGCCACCGTGTACGTCACCCTGGAACCCTGCTCGCATCACGGCCGCACCCCACCCTGTGCCAAGGCGCTTATCAGCGCCGGTGTGGCGCGCGTGGTAGCGGCAATGACCGATCCCAACCCGCTGGTCGCGGGCGGCGGGATATCCATGCTGACGCTGGCCGGCATCCAGGCCGAAGTCGGGCTGATGGAAAACGAGGCGCGCGCGCTCAATCCCGGCTTCGTGTCGCGCATGACGCGGCAGCGCCCGTGGGTGCGGCTCAAGACCGCGTCGACGCTGGACGGCAAGACCGCGCTCGCCAACGGCGCCTCGCAATGGATCACCGGCGAGGCGGCGCGCGCCGACGTGCAGCGTTTGCGCGCACGTGCCTGCGCCATCCTCACCGGCAGCGGCACCGTGCTGGCCGACAACCCGCGCATGAACGTGCGCGACTTCGACATCGGCCGGCAACCGCTCAGAGTCATCGTCGATTCCGCCTTGCGCACACCAGCGGACGCGGCGATCCTGCCCGCGCTCGTCGCCTGCCACCATGCCGATCCTCACATTCGTGCCGCGCTCGAACAGGCGGGTGCCGAGGTAATCGAATTGCCCGGGACGGACGGCCGCGTCGACCTCGCCGCCCTGCTCGCGCTGCTGGCGCAGCGCGGCGTCAACGAGTTGCACGTCGAGGCCGGCGCTGCGTTGAACGGCGCACTGCTCGCCGCCGGGCTGGTCGACGAGTGGGTGGCCTACGTGGCGCCGCTGGCGGTGGGTGACAGCGCGCGCGGACTCTTTGACCATCCGCCGCTCACCACCCTGGCCGACGCCGCACGATTCAAACTGGCCGACGTGCGGCAGATCGGCGGCGACCTCCGGCTGACGCTTCTGCCCGCGTAAAGCCCGTATAAGCCGACCGATCCGCGAAACAAACTCGCTGTTTTTTTCTTCGCGTTTCTTCGCGCCCTTCGCGGATGAAAAGCCTGAATCACTCGTGAAGCACGCGCCCGTTCACGCGCGCACCGAAAATTCCCCAAACAGCCCGGCCATTTCCGCGCCCACATCCTGCAAGGGCCGCTCACGCACTGCACTCTGACACAAGGCCTCGTCCCCGCAGCCCTGGCTGCGGAAAGCCTGGATGACGTAATGTTTCACCCCGCGAGCGGCCAGATCCTGCGCGAGTCCGACCACTTCCGCATCGGCCAGCAGCGCCGGATGCACCGTGGTGCGGACTTCATGGGCAACGCCGGACGCCACCACTTCCAGCAGACCGGCGCGCGCCCGCTCGCCGCTGCCGGCCACGCCGGTGACGCGCGGGTAATCCGCAAACGGCGCCTTCACGTCCAGCCCCACCCAGTCGACCAGCGGCAGCACCGCTGCCAGCCGCTGCGGGTACATGCCGCCGCTATGCAGGCCGATCTTGAAACCGAGCGCACGCACCTCGCGCATCGCGTCCAGCAGGCCCGCCTGCGCGGTCGGCTCGCCGCCGGAAAACACCACCGCGTCGAGCAGTCCCTGGCGACGGCGCAGGAACACCAGCACGTCTTCCCAGGGGATTTCGTTGTCGCCGCGCGCCGGAATCAGGCCGGGGTTGTGGCAATAGCCGCAGCGCCAGGGACAGCCCTGGCAGAACACCACCGCGGCCAGCATGCCGGGCCAGTCGGTGGTGGAAAGCGGCGTCAGGCCGCCCACCCGGAGGGATATGCTTGAAGCCATGTTCGTCATTGCGAGCGACGCGAAGCAATCCAGGATGCTGGACATGCCAACAGACTCTGGGTCGCCACGTCGCTACGCGCCTCGCGATGACGGAACACGATCAGCCCATGCTGCAGCGGCTCTCGACGAAGTGGCGCCGCTCGCGATGCTCGCTCTGCTTGCCCTTGTTGAAGCTCGTCACCGGACGGTGATAGCCCATCACGCGGGTCCACACTTCGCAGCGGGTGCGCTCCTCGTCCTTCAGTGCAGCGGCGGTCAGAACTTGGTTCGGAACAGTCATGTCATTCATTTCGGTCTCCTTGGGGTCAGGCATTCACAGCGCGTTTACGGGACAGGGCTTCCTCGTCGCACGTGGGGCAGAACTCGTGCTCGCCGGCGAGGTAGCCGTGCTTGGGGCAAATCGAAAAGGTCGGCGTGATGGTGATGTAGGGCAGGTGGAAGCGTTCCAGCGCGCGGCGCACCAGATTGCGGCAGGCATCGGTCGAGGAAATATTCTCCGACATGTAAAGATGCAGCACGGTGCCGCCGGTGTACTTGCGCTGCAGGTCGTCCTGCCGCTCCAGCGCCTCGAAGGCGTCGTCGGTAAAGCCCACCGGCAGCTGCGTCGAGTTGGTGTAGTACGGCGCGTCTTCGGTGCCCGCCTGCAGGATTTCCGGGTAGCGCTTGGCGTCTTCCTTGGCAAAGCGGTAGGTGGTGCCCTCGGCCGGCGTGGCTTCCAGGTTGTACATGTGGCCGGTTTCTTCCTGGAACGCGGCGATGCGGCCACGGATGTGATCGAGCAGCCGCACCGCGAAAGCGTGGCCCCACTCGGAGGTGATGTCGTGCGCGTCATTCGTGAAATTGCGGATCATCTCGTTGACGCCGTTGACGCCGATGGTCGAGAAGTGATTGCGCAGCGTGCCGAGATAGCGCTTGGTGTAGGGGAAGAGGCCGTTGTCCATCAGGCGCTGGATTTCCTTGCGCTTGATTTCGAGGCCGTTCCTCGACATGTCGAGCAGCGCGTCGAGGCGGCGCAGCAGGCCGGCCTCGTCGCCCTTGTACTCGTAGCCCAGGCGCGCGCAGTTGACCGTCACCACGCCGACCGAACCGGTCTGCTCGGCCGAGCCGAACAGGCCGTTGCCGCGCTTCAGGAGTTCGCGCAGGTCGAGCTGCAGGCGGCAGCACATCGAGCGGATGTGGTTCGGCTTCATCTCCGAATTGATGAAGTTCTGGAAGTACGGCAGGCCGTAGCGCGCGGTCATGGCGAACAGCCGCTCGGCGTTTTCCGACTCCCACGGGAAATCCGGCGTCATGTTGTAGGTGGGGATGGGGAAGGTGAACACGCGCCCCTTGGCGTCGCCAGCCGTCATCACCTCGATGTAGGCGCGATTGATCATGTCCATCTCGACCTGCAGCTCGCCGTAGGTGAAGGGCATTTCCTTGCCGCCGATCACCGGCACCTGTTCGCGCAGGTCCTCCGGACAGGTCCAGTCGAAGGTGAGGTTGGTGAACGGCGTCTGCGTGCCCCAGCGCGACGGCACGTTGAGGTTGTAGATCAGCTCCTGGATGCACTGCTTGACCGCTTCATAGTTCATCGCGTCATTGCGGATGAAGGGCGCCATGTAGGTGTCGAACGAGGAGAACGCTTGAGCCCCGGCCCATTCGTTCTGCAGCGTGCCGAGGAAATTGACGATCTGGCCGACCGCCGAGGACATGTGCTTGGGCGGTCCCGCCTCGACCTTGCCCGGCACGCCGTTGAGGCCTTCGTGCAGCAGCGTGCGCAGCGACCAGCCAGCGCAGTAGCCCGCCAGCATGTCGAGATCGTGGACGTGGAGCGCGCCCTCGCGATGGGCTTCGCCGAGCTCGGGCGAATAGACGTGGTTGAGCCAGTAGTTGGCCACCACCTTGCCCGACACGTTGAGAATGAGGCCACCCAGCGAATAGCCCTGGTTGGCGTTGGCATTGACCCGCCAGTCCTGGCGCGACAGGTATTCGTTGATCGACGACTCGACGTCGACCACCGTCTTGCGGTCCTGGCGCAGCTTCTTGTGCGTCTCGCGATAGACGATGTAGGCACGCGCGGTGGCGAGGTGGTTGGCCGCAATCAGGCTCTGCTCGACCACGTCCTGGATACGCTCGATTTCCGGAGGCGAACCGCGGAAGCTGTGGATCAGCACCTTCGCCACCTGGGCGGTCAGCAAATCCGCTTCGTCCTCGCCGAATTCGCCGCTGGCCTGCCCCGCGCGCAACAGCGCCGACCGGATCTTCCCCGCATCGAAATCCGCCCGCTGGCCGTCGCGCTTGACCACCTCGCGCGGCAACATCGACACCACGCTACCCATCCCCACGTCCGCCATCGTCATCTCCTCGTTTGTCTACATTTTGTGTTGACCGCCAATCAACCATACAACATGTAGATAAATTATCAAGGTGATTTTAAGGTTTGCTTGTCCTGATACACTCAGGTCTCAGCAAACACGGGGGAAACCGATGAGCACGATTGTGGATTTTCTTGGCGGCGACCACCGCGCCTGCGACGATTTGTTCGCCTCCGCCGAAGTCGCCGTGGCGCAAAAAAGCTGGGACAGCGCGCGCAGCCTGTTCGAGCGCTTTCAGGCAGCGATGGCGCGTCACCTGGCGATGGAGGAGGCGGTGCTGTTCCCCGCCTTCGAAGCCCGCACCGGCAACAGCATGGGGCCGACCCAGGTCATGCGCATGGAGCACGAGCAGATGCGCGGCCTACTGCAGGAAATGGCCAGCGCCGTAGCCGATGCCAATCACGGCCGCTATCTCGGCCTGTCGGAAACGCTCAACATGCTGATGCAGCAGCACAACCTGAAGGAGGAGAACATGCTCTACCCCATGTCCGACCAGGTGCTGGGCAGCGAGCGCGACGACCTGATCCGTGCCATGGAAGCCATGACCGTACAAGACGCGGCGCCGTAGCGATTCACATGCCCTCCCCGACCGACGAAATCCTCGTCGACGCGCGCGGGCTGGAACCGCCGGAGCCGATGGAAAAGGTCTTGCAGACGCTGGCCCTGCTGCGCCCCGGCCAGTCGATCCGGCTGCTGCTGCACCGCGAACCGTTTCCGCTCTATCCGCTGCTCGCCGAACGGGGCTATCGCCACACCGTGCGGATGGAAGCCGACGGCAGCTACGTCATCCTGATCCGCCCGTCCGGCGAAGTCCGGTAAAGCGGCCCGCGCAATGAGCCAACAAGCCGGCCTCTCCTTCGAACAGGCGCCGCCCTTTGCGCTGCCGCTGCGGTTCTTTCTCACCGCCCCGCTGTTCCTGCTGGCCGCCGCGGGTTTGATCGTGTGGGCACCCGAAGCGCTGGCCTCGCGCTGGACGCCGCAGGCGCTTGCCCTCACCCACGCGCTCACGCTGGGCTTCCTCGCCATGGTGATGCTGGGCGCACTGCTGCAGATGCTGCCGGTGGTGGCGGGCGCGTCCCTGCCAGCGGCCCGCTTCGTTGCGTGGTTCAGTCACGTTTCGCTCACACTGGGAAGCGTCGCCCTGATGACCGGTTTTCTGACGGCCACGCCGGCCACTTACGGCATCGCCATGGTCCTGCTCGGCGGCGGCTTCGCGGTCTTTCTCGCGGCGACATCGATCAGCCTCGCGCGCGCCGTGGCCGGCGTCACGGTCAACGGCATTCGGCTCGCGGTGGCGTGTCTTGGCGTCACCCTGCTGCTCGGGCTGGCGCTTGCGTTGTTGCGCGCCGGCTGGTGGACCCCGCCCGCCGTCGAGACCGCGATCGCCGCACACGCCGCCTTCGGCCTGCTCGGCTGGGTGCTGCTGCTGGTGATCGGCGTGGCCTACCAGGTGGTGCCGATGTTCCAGATCACGCCGCCCTATCCGCCGCGGCTCGCCCGCTGGCTGGCCGGCGCGCTGTTCGTGCTGCTGCTGCTCCACGCCGCCGCGCTGCTGTTGCTCCCGGCCGCCGCACCCATCGTCGATGCCGGCCTCGCCGGCGCCATCCTGGCGTTTGCCGTTGCCACCCTGCGCCTGCAAGCGCGCCGGCGCAGAGAGCTGCCCGACGTCACGCTCGATTACTGGCGCCTCGGCATGGCCAGCCTGATCGCCTGCGTGGCCGTCTGGCTGGCGGCGCAGCTCTGGCCGGCGTGGGCAGGCAGCGACGCCTACCCGCTGCTGCTGGGGGTGCTGTTCATCGGCGGCTTCGCGGTGAGCGTGGCGAGCGGCATGCTCTACAAGATCGTGCCCTTCCTCGCCTGGTTTCATCTGCAGGCGCAGTTGCAGGCGCGCGCCGGCAGCATCCCCACCATGAAGGAAATGATTGCGGAACGCTGGACACGTTGGCAGTTCCGCCTCCACCTCGCCGCCTGCGGCCTGCTCATCGGCGCCACGCTATGGCCGCAGCTGGCCATTGCGGCGGGCAGTGTGCTGACGCTGTCGGCGCTGCTGCTGTGGCTCAATCTGCTGTCAGCCGTGCGGCGTTTTTCCAGTCATGGCGGGCGCTTTTACTAGCCTCGGTTTTTTGGTGACTGGGACGAGCCACTTCCCAAGCCCGCGCCTTAAGCCTTAACACCGCGCAGGTGCTTATTGTCGACCCTCCGGGTAGTCATCGTTATCAGGGCTGGCGCGACAGCGACTCGTCGAGGAAACGCAGCAGCGCGGCGATGACGGTCAGCAGCACCGGCCCGATGATCACGCCGATCATGCCAAAGGCCGAGATGCCGCCGATGACGCCGACGAATACGACGGGTATCGACACCGGTGCCTTGCTCGAAATCAGCAAGGGCCGCATCAGGTTGTCGGAGACCGACACGACCAAGCCCCAGACCAACATGAAGATCGCCCAGCCCCACTGTGAAGTGGCAGCCAGGAAAACGACCGCCGGCACCCATACGAAGGCCGCCCCGCCCACCGGCAGCAGGGCCAGAATCGCCGCCAGCACCCCGAACACGACGGCGGAGGGCAAGCCCGCAATGGCAAAGCCGATGCCCACCAGCGCGCCCTGGGCGAGGGCGGTCAGGCCCTCGCCGTAAATCACGGCGCGGATCGTGTCGCCAATCAGCTTGAGCAACTCCCCCCTGCGCTGGGGTTCCATCGGCACCAGGCGCACCGCGCGGTCGAGCAACTGGCGGCCGTCGCGCAGCAGAAAGAACAGCAGAAACAGCATCACAAAGAATTCGATGACCGTGCCCAGGGCGCTGAGAACGAAGTTGCCGCCGCTGGCCGCCAGCGACTGCAGCAACAGTTGAGCGCCGCTGACCAGCCAGCCCTCGAGCTGTTCGGTCGTGGCGGTGAGGTTGTGGCGCAGCCACTCGGCAAGGCTGCCGATGAAGGGGTAGCGCTCCAGTTGCGCGAGCAGACTGGCGTCGAAGCGCAGCGGCTGTTTTTGCAGACGGGTGACCATATCCGCGACCTGATTCGCGAAAGCCACGCCAAGGCTGACCAGCGGGCCGGCGAGCACGGCAGGCACCAGCACGGTGATGATCCCCGCCGAAAGGTTGGCACGTCCCTTCAGCTTGCGCATCAGCCAGCCATGCACCGGCGCCAGCAGGAAAGCGAGGCAGATGCCCCAGGCCAGCGCGCCCCAGAGGGGCGCAAGCATCCAGTACAGGGCGAGGGCGAGGAGGACTGCGACGACGATCACGAAGTCCTTGGCGTAGTGGTCCAAGTTCATTCCTTGCGTAGGTTGGGCCAGTTTAGGCGGGATTTGACCGCTCTGAGCCTGAATCCGCCACCACCCGTGAAGTGACGCACAAAGGCAGACGGGTCGCTCATCTATTCTACTGTTCATCGCATCCCCGCTTGCAGGCAGGCCAGGCGCTTTTTATCTTGCGGGCCTGTCTCAGCCATTCAGCAAGTATGTCCTGCACGATCACGGCCTGCCTGGGCTTTTCTTATTGGAAAGGTCTATCAGGCTCCATGAAGCCTACACCCCACCCCGACTGACGGCAGCGATACTGCCATGAGGGTCTACGCTTTTTTCATGAGATATCTTCAGGCTTGCGGGGGCACAGATCGAACCCATGATTGAATAAACCTGGATTCCCCCCCTTCGCACGAGTTAACCATGTCTCGGTTAACTCGTGCCGGATCGTGACTGACTAACGATCCTTCTTGCGCACCGTGATGCGAGCTACCGGATTGCGCCAGTCATATTCCGCCGCATCCAGATCACCGATTCCGTGTATCCCTGCATGGATATGCACAAAACCTTCGCCCCCCTCGTTGGGCGAGCCGCCTACGCCACCGCAGGTCGGGCCGGGGATATTGGCGCAGAGTTCGTCATTGGGTTCGCTGCCTGCGTCATGCCCGTTGGACAGCAAGGTCTCCACCTGCCTGCCCTTGGGTAACGGCATATCATTTACCGCAATGAAGCCGTCGTTGGTTGGGAGCATCATGGCGGCAAGGCTCAGGTGGCTTGCGCCATCGCGCGCGGCAACGGTGATGGTGACAGTATTTCCCGGCTCGAGCAGGCCGTCGCTGGACGCTGTTTCAGCATGCGGTGTTTCTTCGATCATGGTGGCCAAAGGACCCGTATCACCGCCCTCAGCCATGGCGGCCAGCGCGATGCTGGCAGGATGGCCCAGCTGGTAAAGGTGGACACCCTCCTGATGCGTCGCGACCAAAATAGGCGTGAAACTCACGCCACGCGTAAGATTGGTAACGCTCACTTCGTACAAACGCAAGCCGTCGCCCGCAATGGCGTCGAACGTGGGGGAAGCGGCCAGCAAGCCGGCGGTGATGAGGCTGGTGATGGATATCGTGCGTTTCATATTGATCTCCTACTCTTCAGGTTGAATTCAGCACGGCAACTTTTCCGGGCTGCGATTGAGACCGGGCTGCGCGCTGATATCCGGCATCAGGCTTGCCTTGGGTCTGCTGCTTAGTCGGCGGTGGGCGGCGATCCTTACACTTTTTCCACTGATTAAGCGTCGAGACAGGATGGGGATTGCAAGTGGGGACAATCGTGAGGTCTGCAAAAAACACCAGCCTTCACGGCGCCGGCCTGGAATCTTTCCGGTGTCATCCGTGCGGCGTGCGGATACAATTTCATCATTCAAGCAGTGATTCGAGGCCTGACAAGATGCTGCGCGTGTCCAGGATGATGTCGTTTTTGCGGCATGCCGCAGGCCAGTATCAATATTGGGCAAAGTGCCAGGCGCGTTAGCGCCGGTAGGCCTGCAACGAAAACCGAAGGATCAGAATGAAACGCGTGGATGATTTCCGCCTGCGATTCGGAAAAAGTGAACTGGTGCCGATCGTCATCGGCGGCATGGGGGTGGACATCTCGACCGCCGAACTGGCGCTTGAAGTGGCACGCCTCGGCGGCATCGGCCATATCTCCGACGCCATGGTGCAGACCGTGTCCGACACCCGCTTCGACACAAAATTTGTCAGCGAGAAGCTGAAGAAATACAAGGCCAATGTCGCCAGCAGCGACAAATCCAACGTGCACTTCAACCTCGCCGTGCTCGAAGAGGCCACGCGCAATCATGTGGGCCGGGCCATGGAGGCCAAGCGCGGCGATGGTTTGATTTTCATCAACTGCATGGAGAAGCTGACCATGAATGCGCCGCGCGAGACACTGCGCATGCGCCTGTCCGCCGCGCTCGACGCCGGTATCGACGGCATCACCCTCTCCGCTGGCCTGCACCTCGGTTCGTTCGCGCTGATGGAAGACCATCCGCGCTTTCGTGACGCCAAGCTCGGCATCATCGTCTCCTCGACGCGCGCGCTGGCGATGTTCCTGCGCAAGAACGCCCGGCTGCAGCGCCTGCCGGACTACATCGTGGTGGAGGGGCCGCTCGCCGGCGGCCACCTCGGCTTCGGCCTCGACTGGGCCAAGTACGACCTGCGCACTCTCGTCGACGAAGTGCTGGCGTTCCTCAAAACCGAACAGCTCGATATCCCGGTGATCGCCGCCGGCGGCATTTTCACTGGCAGCGACGCGACCGCCTTCCTTGAACAGGGCGCGGCCGCGGTGCAGGTGGCGACACGCTTCACTGTCACCCGCGAGTGCGGCCTGCCGGACAAGGTCAAACAGGAATACTTCAGGGCCAGCGAGGACGACATCGAAGTCAACACCCTCTCGCCGACCGGCTACCCGATGCGCATGCTCAAGGGCAGTCCCGGTATCGGCGCCGGCATCCGCCCCAACTGCGAGGCCTACGGTTACCTGCTCGACGCCAACGGCAACTGCGCCTACATCGATGCCTACAACCGCGAAGTGGAACTGCACCCGACGGCGAAGAAGGTTTCAGTCAAGGACAAGACCTGTCTGTGCACGCACATGCGCAACTTCGACATCTGGACCTGCGGCCAAACCACCTACCGCCTCAAGGACACCAGCCGGCGCCTGCCGGATGGCAGCTATCAGGTTCTCAGCGCAGAGCAGGTATTCCACGATTACCAGTTCAGCACCGACCAGAAAATCGCCCTGCCACCTGAGCGGCCATAACCGCACCCGCCGCAGATGAAACCCGCTGCCTCCCCCATCATCTAGGATGGGCGGGCAGCAAGTCAGCCAGGGTGTGCTGATCCAGGCTCGCCAGAAAGGCCCGGCCTGCTTCCGCCAGCACAGGCTTGAGCGCGCAGGCGGGCAACAGGCGACACGCGGTTTCGCCCGGCCGGAAGCACTCGGCCAGCTCGAACCCCGTTTCCATGTCGCGCACCACATCGCCGATCCGGATCTGCTCCGGGCGGCGCGCCAACCGCAAACCGCCGCCCTTGCCGCGCACCGTTTCGATGTAGCCCTTGAGGCCCAGCTGGTGCACCACGCGCGTGAGATGGTGGCGGGAAATGTCGTGCTCGGCGGCAATCCCCGCCACCGTGGCCTGTACGTCGGGGTGAGCGCCCAGAAAAATCAGCACCCTCAGGGAAAAATCGGTAAAGCGGGTGAGCTGCATGGCTATAAGGGGTAATTAAAAAGCAAATTATAAGCACTGAAACAAATATCCTGTGTTTATAATATGCATTCCATTTACATCTATAGGACGACAGCCATGAGTGCCCACCTTCATCTTCGCCTGGACCAGGTCTACCCTTTCGACGCGCGCGGGATCGCCAAGCGCTTCCGCCACGCGGCCATTTTCGGCGCGCTGGATGCGCTGAATTCGGGCGAGCGCATGCGTTTCGTCAACGATCATGACCCCCTGCCGCTGCTCGATCAGCTGCGCACCCGCTACGGCGACGCCGTTGAAATCCAGTACCTGCAGCGCGACCCCGGGGAAATCGTGATCGACTTCATCCGCAGCTAAGGGCTCGTTAATGGCGTTGCCGGCGCTGGTATTCCTGGCCCTGGCCGCGTTTGCCGCGGCCTTGCTGTGGGCGCCCCACGCCGGGCGCCCCGCCGCCCTGCACCTGATTCTGGCGGTGGGCGCCATGCCGCTGATCTTCGGCGCCATGAGTCACTTCATCCCGGTACTCACCCGCACCCGCACCGCCCCCACCGGGCTGCTCAGCCTCCCCGTTCTGGCGCTGGCGGGCGGTGCGCTGGTGGTGGCCGCGCTCAGCCTGCCCGACCTGTTTTGGGGGCGTTATGCGGGGGCGCTGCTGGCGGTGGCCGCCGCCAGCGCGCTGCTCGTCTGGAGCCGGCGCCGCCGCGCCGGCATGCTGGGCCGGCCGCACCCCTGCCTGGCCTGGTACGAAACGGCGCTGGCCTGCCTCGTGTTGGCCCTGCTCGCCATTCTCGCCAGCGCGATCTGGCCGCAGCAGACGATCGCCCTGCACCGCCTCCATCTCCATCTCAACACGCTCGGGTTTGTCGGGCTGACCGCCGTGAGCACGCTCGCGGTGCTGCTGCCGACCGTCGCCGGCCGGCCCGATCCGGCAGTCGGTCCGCGGCTG
>DATMWS010000098.1:0-7262 GCA_035562135.1 Thiobacillus sp.
CCCGGCATCGCCTACCAGATTCTCGGCCCGGTCGCCGACGCCAACATCGACGTCGACATGATTGTGCAGAACGTCGGCCACGCGAACACCACCGACTTCACCTTCACCGTGCACCGCAACGACTTCGCCCGGGCGATGGACATCGTCAAGCCCATCGCCACCAGCATCGGCGCACGCGAAGTCACCGGCGACGACAAGATCGCCAAGGTCTCCATCGTCGGCGTCGGCATGCGCTCGCACGTGGGCATCGCGCGCAAGATGTTCGAAACCCTGTCAAAGGAAAACATCAACCTGCAGATGATCTCCACCTCGGAAATCAAGATCTCGGTGGTGGTCGAGGACAAATACATGGAACTCGCGGTGCGCGCGCTGCATCAGGCCTTTGAACTCGACAAGGCCACCGCCTGAGGTGGCTTTCCGTCGCGCATTCCGCTACAATGCGCGGCGGTTCGGAGACGTGGCCGAGAGGTTGAAGGTACTCCCCTGCTAAGGGAGCATGCGGGCTTAAACCTGCATCGAGGGTTCGAATCCCTCCGTCTCCGCCAAACTATGATTTTTTGCATCTGCCATCGATGCAAAAAAAATGTAAAAACTGCGTATAATTCGCAACCTTCAAAGCGCCGGTAGCTCAGCTGGATAGAGTACTTGGCTACGAACCAAGGGGTCAGGAGTTCGAATCTCTTCCGGCGCACCACACATTAAAAGCTCGGTCATTTGACCGGGCTTTTTCTTTTTCGGCACCAGGCTTTCAAACCCGGCCGACATTGTTCGTAACCCCCAAGTTCGCGTACGACACATCACAGGCGCCCAAACCGTGTTGATCCAGCTTGTGGGCTCAAACCCACAGGAAGTATGGACAGCGATGCCTCTCCCGGGAATCCCTCACCCAGTTTCAACCTGAGGGTCCGCGTACGGGTAAAGTGACCCGGTCTCCGGTAAAATGCTGGATTGGTGTTTACCGCTTTACCCTCCCTGATGGAAACCACTCCCACCACGCCGGCGCAAACCGGCGATCCGGCCTTGGCGCGCGACGTCAAGAAACGCCGCACTTTCGCCATTATTTCCCACCCCGACGCGGGTAAAACCACGCTGACCGAAAAGCTGCTGCTGTTCGGCGGCGCCATCCAGATGGCCGGCACGGTCAAGGCACGCAAAAGTGGACGTTATGCCACCTCCGACTGGATGGAGGTTGAACGCGAGCGCGGCATTTCGGTGGCGAGCTCGGTGATGCAGTTCTCCCACGGCGGCTGCGTGTTCAACCTGCTCGACACGCCGGGCCACAAGGACTTTTCCGAAGACACCTACCGCGTGCTGACCGCGGTGGACGCCGCGATCATGGTGGTCGACGCCGCCAAGGGCGTGGAAGAACAGACAATCAAGCTGCTGGAGGTGTGCCGCCTGCGCGACACGCCGATCATCACCTTCATCAACAAGATGGACCGCGAGGTGCGCGAGCCGCTGGAGCTGCTGGACGAGATCGAGTCGATCCTGAAAATCCACTGCGCACCGGTGACCTGGCCGATCGGCATGGGCAAGCGCTTCCAGGGCGTGTATCACCTGCTCAACGACGAAATCCTGCGCTTCAAGGCGGGCGAGGAGAACGCCAATCAGCAGTTCGAGTCGCTGCAGGGGCTGGGCGAAGCCGCGCTGAAGGAACGTTTCCCGCTCGAAGCCGACACCCTGCTGTCGGAAATCGAGCTGGTGCGCGGCGCCGGCGCCAGTTTCGATCTTGATGCGTTTCTCAAGGGCAAGCAGTCGCCGGTATTCTTCGGCTCGGGGATCAACAACTTCGGCGTGCGCGAAGTGCTGCGCGCGCTATCCGATTGGGCGCCGCCGCCGCAGCCACGCGAGGCGGTCGAGCGCGTGGTCGATCCCACCGAGCCGAAGTTCACCGGTTTCGTGTTCAAGATCCAGGCCAACATGGACCCGCAACACCGCGACCGCATTGCGTTCTTCCGCGTCTGTTCCGGGCGCTACAGCCCCAACATGAAAGTACGCCACCGCCGCACCGGCAAGGAAATGAAGATTGCCAACGCGGTGGTCTTCATGGCCAATGAGCGCACCCGCATGGAAGACGCGGTCGCGGGCGACATCATCGGCATCCACAACCACGGCCAGCTGCATATCGGCGATACCCTCACCGAAGGCGAAGCCCTGCAATACAAGGGGATACCCTATTTCGCGCCCGAACTGTTCAGCCGCCCGCGCCTGCGCGACCCGCTGCGCGCCAAGCAGCTGAACAAGGGCCTGTTGGAACTGGGCGAAGAAGGCGCCGTGCAGGTGTTCGAACCGTTCACCGACAACACCCTGCTGATTGGCGCAGTCGGCCAGTTGCAGTTCGAGGTCGTCGCCCATCGCCTGAAAACCGAATACGGCGTCGACGCCAGCTTCGAGAATGCGGGCATCTACACTGCGCGCTGGGTCACCTGCCCAGACGCCCAGCACCTGGCCGAATTCACCAAGGCCAACACGCTCAAACTGGCGAAGGATGTCGACGGCAACCTGGTTTATCTGGCGGACACGCGGGTGAACCTCACGCTGGCGCAGGAACGCTGGCCCAAGGTCGCGTTCCACGACACCCGGGAGCATGGGCAGGTGATGGGCTAGGCGCCCGGGGCCAGGCACGCCATCCGACGGGCGGGAGTCGGCCAGGAAGAGACGGTCGAGACATGTTTGTCGGAAGTCTGTTCACCGGCAGATAGCTGCCATCCTTCAAATGGGGGGCATCTGGTTTCAAGCGTTAGAATGCTTGGGTTGCAGCCAGTTTTATTCTGAAATTGGCCCCTTTGATTCCTTTATCGCTTGCGTCCGTTTTGATTGATGGATGCTGTTGTCATACGCGGTCGAGTAACTCCTTCTTCTTGCGCTGAAATTCCTCCTCAGTAATGGCACCACGGTCGCGAAGCTGATGGAGGCGCTCGATTTGCGTAAGAGCGTCGGCACCGGCTTCGGGGCTGATTCCTGAGGTAGGAGCTTGTCGCCCAGCGTCTCCCTGCCTCCAGCGAGCTCCGGCATAGGATTCACGCTTGACGCCCGAAACGAAAACTGCCCTCCCTGTTGACTTTGCGGAGGAGGAAACCGCCTCGAAGAGTTGAACATTCTTCGCTCGACCTTGCACAACCGATGTCCCGCTGCCGGCGACCTCGTAGTAGTAGCCCCGCACGGTTTTGCCGCCCGCATCTTGGGCGCTGGCGGGTATGACCATTACCTGTTGACTGTATGTGTCGAGCAAAAATCGAAATGTGGCGCTGTAGCCCTTGACCGGACCATCGATGTCAGTGATCTCGTTTCCAGGCAACACCTGACCTAAAGCCGAGAAGGCAATTTGGAAGGCCTGCTCCTCTGGCACCGCATAGATGACTTGCTTCGATGAGTTTTCAGGTTGAAGAGTTGAAAAATTCGTTGCGCAACCGGACACAAGAAAGGAGAAAAGCAGAACGAGGAGAATGCGCATAGGTGGTTCTCGGTTGAAGGCATCTAACATGTAGAAGTTCAGATCTGATCTGACAGTCAGACCTTGCCAAAGGGTGGGGTTACCCGTTTTGATAGAGGTGCGAATCTTTATCGAAACAGCGCGTAAGGCGCCAAAGGAGTAACCCCATGAGTAGTCTCAATCAGAACGTCATCCGCCACAAGATCGGCCTGTTGAACCTGGCCACCGAATTGGGCAATGTATCGCGCGCCTGCAAGCTGATGGGCTTGTCACGCGACACCTTCTACCGCTATCAGAATGCGATGGCTGACGGCGGCGTGGAAGCCCTGTTCGACGCCAACCGGCGTCGCCCCAACCCAAAGAACCGGGTGGAAGAAGCCACCGAAGCAGCCGTTCTTGCCTACACCACCGAGCAGCCCGCCCACGGTCAAACGCGCGCCAGCAATGAGCTACGCCAGCGCGGGATATTCGTCTCCCCGTCCGGCGTGCGCTCCATCTGGCTGCGCCACGACCTGGCCTCCTTCAAGCAGCGGCTGGCGGCTTTGGAGCGGCAGGTGGCTGAGAGCGGCATCGTACTCACCGAAGCCCAGGTGGCGGCGCTGGAGAGGAAGCAGGACGACGACCTGGCGCACGGTGAGATTGAAACCGCCCATCCCGGCTACCTGGGTTCCCAGGACACCTTCTATGTCGGCACCATCAAGGGCGTCGGCCGCATCTACCAGCAGACCTTCGTCGATACCTACAGCAAGGTGGCCATGGCCAAGCTCTACACCACCAAGACGCCGATCACGGCGGCCGATCTCTTGAACGACCGGGTGCTGCCATTCTTCGCCGAACACGGCATGGGCATGCTGCGCATCCTGACTGATCGTGGCACGGAATATTGTGGCAAGGCTGAAACCCATGACTACCAGCTCTATTTGGCCTTGAACGACATCGAGCACACCAAGACAAAGGTCAGGCATCCGCAGACCAATGGCATCTGTGAACGCTTCCACAAGACGATCCTGCAGGAGTTCTACCAGGTCGCCTTCAGGCGCAAGCTCTACCTCACGCTGGATGAAGCTGCAAGCCGATCTGGATGTCTGGCTGGCGCACTACAACGGCGAGCGCACGCACCAAGGTAAGATGTGTTGCGGACGCACGCCTCTGCAAACTTTGATCGCGGGAAAGGAGGCGTGGCAGGAGAAGGTCAACAACTTGAACTGACCTGACAATCAGGCACCGTCAAAACGGGACAACTGTCAGATCAGGTCTGAACTTCTACATCTAACAGTTATTCAACAGACCCATGGGTCCGGACATTTATTAATATAGAGACGGCTGTCATACGGACAGTCAACGTTGAGTGAAAAACAAACTACGGGGTGCGCACTTCGATGACTGTGTCAGGCTCTTTATGCAATTTGGGGCGCTGTAGCTCGCGGTCGCCAGCGGTTAAACACATGAATTGTATTTCGGAGCGCGGGTAGTTCCCCAAAATATAAGGCGGCTTAGTCTCTTCCGTAGATACGACTTGGAGTTCTTTGCCAAGTCCAGTGCAGTGTCTTGATGCCTCACCGATGATTTCTGCCTTCATATTGCCAAGGCCAGGAAGTCCTGTCGCTTGTTGCTTGGCGATTATGAAAGTGTCCTTGCCCATTGACACTACACCAGTGTGAGATGCACACGCAGTCAAGGTGAATAGGAATACAGCAACGCTAGTGGTTTTTTTCATCTCGCCCTCGTTTTGAAATGTGGACTGCAGCGCTGGACTATATCCCATCCTTTCGTGGTAATAGGCTTGAATCGCTAAGAAGCGATTAGACAATTCGCAATGGCAGATTTTGTTAAGGCTTGTCCGACGCCTGCCCGCTGGGCTCTTCGCGTACTGTCAGGCCTGCGGGTGAGGGCAGGCATCGTACAACCCTTAACAATTTGAGACGGCTGGATGCGAACAACAAGGGACACTGTTCCCCCGTAAATCATGTGTCTGGCGTGCAGCTTAAACGAGGCTAGCGATTAAGCCGCAGCCCGTTCAGCCCAGGGAATGATTTTTTGCAGCGTCTTGCCGGTTTCAATCTCCGCTTTTTCCATGTCGAAATGCGATTGAAGGTTGAGCCAGGACTGCGCGTCGGTTCCGAAGAAGCGCGCAAGCCGCAGCGCGGTGTCAGCCGTGATGGCCCGCTTTCCGTGCACGATCTCATTGATGCGACGCGGCGAAACGCCGATTTCAACCGCGAGCCGGTACTGGCTCACGCCCATTGGTTTGAGCCATTCTTCCAGCAGAATTTCACCGGGTGTGACAAGTTCCAGTTTCTTCATCATCGCCGCCTTTCAGTGGTAGTCCACGATCTCGACATTGAGCGCCGAGCCGCCGCGCCATTCAAAACACAGACGCCATTGATCGTTGATGCGGATGCTCCATTGCCCTTTGCGATTACCTTTCAGGGCTTCCAGCCGGTTTTGCGGCGGAATCCGTAAAAACGCGAGGTCGGCCGTGGCATGCAATTGCTTCAGCTTGCGCCGCGCCACCTGTTCGATGTTGACGAAGCGCGCTACGCGCTTGTTCTCGAACAGGGCTTGCGTGTCCTTGCATCTGAACGATTCAATCATGCCGAATGTTAACGCGCTGCGTTATGCCAGGCAAGTTTCAATTTGCTATAAGAATTAGGGCTGCTGCTGAATAGGCTGGCCCAAACCGCGCCTTCAGGTTTCCCTGAACAGGCCAATCGCCTCGTCCAGCCGATGCACAGGGTGAATCTCCATCCCGGCGATTTTCTGCTTGGGCTGGTTGGCGGCCGGCACGATGGCCTGGGTGAAGCCGAGCTTGGCGGCTTCCTTCAGACGCTCCTGGCCGCGCTGCACCGGGCGGATTTCGCCGGCCAACCCGACTTCGCCGAACATCACCAGCTTGTCGGGCAGCGGTTGGCTGCGCAGCGACGACACGATTGCCGCAAGCACCGCCAGATCGGCTGCCGGTTCGCTGATTTTCACCCCGCCCACCGCATTGACGAACACATCCTGATCGGAGCAGGCGATGCCGGCGTGGCGGTGCAGCACGGCGAGCAGCATGGCGAGCCGGTTCTGTTCCAGACCGACAGACAGGCGGCGCGGGTTGGGCGACTGGCTGCTGTCGACCAGCGCCTGAATCTCGACCAGTAGCGGGCGCGTGCCTTCCTGCGTGACCAGCACGCACGAGCCCGGCACCGGCGCGCCGTGGTGCGACAGGAAGATGGCCGAAGGATTGGACACGCCTTTCAGGCCCTTCTCGGTCATCGCGAAGACGCCGATTTCATTCACCGCGCCGAAGCGGTTTTTGATCGCGCGCACCAGACGGAAACTCGATCCGGTATCGCCCTCGAAATACAGCACGGTATCGACGATGTGCTCCAGCACGCGCGGGCCGGCGATGGCGCCTTCCTTGGTGACATGGCCGACCAGCAGAATCGCGCAGCCGCTCTGCTTGGCGTAGCGCGTCAGCTGTGCCGCGCATTCGCGCACCTGCGCCACCGAGCCGGGTGCTGAGGTCAGGGTTTCGGAATACACGGTCTGGATCGAATCGATCACCGCGATGGCGGGCTTGATCGAGGCGAGGTGGCTCAAAATCGCTTCGAGCCGGATCTCCGGCAACACCGGCAGATGCGCTTCGGGCAATTGCAGGCGGCGCGCGCGCAGCGCCAGCTGCTGCGCGGATTCTTCGCCGCTGACATACAGCGTGGGCAGGCTCTGCGACAGCACCGCCAGCGCCTGCAACAGCAAGGTCGATTTGCCGATACCGGGGTCACCGCCAATCAACACCACGCCGCCTGCGACCAGCCCGCCTCCCAGCACGCGATCGAGCTCGCCG
>DATMWS010000099.1:0-14274 GCA_035562135.1 Thiobacillus sp.
GGGCGTGTGGTTCAACCGGATTCGCCATTACGAAATGGACGAGTATCCGAACAACAAGACGGTCAACTTCCCGATGTCGTGCATGCATTGCGAGGATGCCGACTGCGTCACCGTGTGCCCCACCGGCGCCTCGTACAAGCGCCCCGAAGACGGCATCGTGCTGATCGACCAGGACAAGTGCATGGGCTGCAACTACTGCTCGTGGGCCTGCCCGTACGGCGCGCGCGAACTCGACCGTTCCAGCGGCACGATGAAGAAGTGCACCCTGTGCGTCGACCGCATCTACGACCAGGAACTGCCGGTCGAGGAGCGCCAGCCCGCCTGCGTGCTGACCTGCCCGGCGCATGCCCGCATGTTCGGCGACTTCGACGATCCCGATTCGGCGGTGTCGCGCACCGTGCGCGAGCGCAGCGGCTTTCCGCTGATGCCCGAGCTCAACTACAACCCGACCAACCAGTACCTGCCGTCGCGCCGCATGCCGGTGATTCCGGTCGACACCAAGCCCCGTGGCGGCCTGAAGGAAAGCATCAAGCAATTCGCCAACAAACTGGTGCGCCGCTAAACGCGCTGTCCTTAAAAAAATTGCGCTGCCTTAAATTTGTGCAGGAGAACCCATGCATCCCGCTTTCTCAGTCATCTTCTTCACCGTGGCATCGGGCGCCGGCTTCGGTCTGTTTTCGCTGCTGTTCCTTGCCGACATGTTCAAGCTTGGTGGCGGTTTCAGCCAGGATCAGCTCGTTGCGGGTGGTCTGATGGCGATGGCTCTGGTCGTGTTCGGCCTGCTGTCGTCCACCTTTCACCTCGCCAACCCGAAAAACGCCTGGCGCGCGTTCAGCCGCTTCCGCACCTCGTGGCTGTCGCGCGAGGGCGTGTTTGCCATGGTGTTCATGCCCCTGGCGCTGATTTACCTCGGCAGCATCATGTTCGACGCGCCGCTGTGGCTGCGTGGCACCTTCGGCTTCCTGACCGCTGTGATGGCGTGGATCACGGTTTTCTCCACCGGCATGATCTACGCCTGCCTGAAAACCATCCGCCAGTGGAACACCCCGCTGGTGCCCGCCAACTACCTGGCGCTGGGCTACGCCAGCGGCAGCCTGCTGCTGCTGCTGGGCGCGGTCATCGCCGGTCTCGATACCACCCCCTACATCGCGATGTCGGCGCTGATCATCTCGATCGCCGCGGTGCTGAAAGCCATTTATTATTTCTGGATTCGCAGTCCCGGCCTCTCGCCGACCATCAACACCGCCACCGGGCTCACCCGCGCCAAGGTCAAGCTGCTGGACACCGGCCACACCCACGGCACTTTCCTCACCCAGGAGTTCGGATTCCAGATCGCACGGCAGAAAGCCGGGCTGCTCAAGGTCATTGTTTTTGTGGTGGGTTTTGCACTGCCCGGCCTGATGCTGGTATGGGTGTTCAACCAGCAGGGCGGACAACTCGCCGCCATCGTCGCGGCCTTCGCGGCCTTCGCGGGCATCGCCGGCGCTGCGGTCGAGCGCTGGCTGTTCTTCGCAGAGGCGCGCCACGTGGTCAACCTGTATCACGGCGCCCAGCGCTGCTGATTGCTGGGCAGGGGCACGCTTGGCTTAACCCAAGCTTTTAGGTATATTAGAAAACTCTAATTTCTCCATTTCAGGAGTGTTACACCTATGTTCGGACTGTCAGGTTTCAAGGAAGTCGATCCCGGCTACGTCGCGGAAATTGCCGCCAAGGGCGCGCATCTGATCGATGTGCGCACCGAGGCCGAAGTCGCTCAGGGCGTGATCGATGGCGCCATCCACATCCCGCTGCATTTGCTGCCGCTGCGTGCGGCCGACATCCCCCAGGACAAGCCCGTGGTGATCTACTGCCGTTCCGGCGCGCGTTCGGCTCAGGCGTGTGCGTTCATGGCCTCCAAGGGCTATGACAACATGCACAACCTGGCTGGCGGCATCATGGCGTGGGCGCGTTCAGGCAACGCGCTCAGCCTGCCGCGTTAAAGCCCAGGACAAGACCAGCCAAGGCTCCCCCGGTTTACACCTGCTGCGCAGTAATTGCGGTTGCAATGGGGGAACTTCTGGTTTAATGTACCGCAGCGATTTTTAGTACATGCCGATTTACTGTAAGGAGAACCCTAATGAATTTCGATAAAGAACTCGACGCACGTGGCCTGAACTGCCCCCTGCCCATCCTGCGTGCCAAAAAAGCCTTGGCAGAAGTCACCAGCGGCCAGGTGCTGAAGATCCTCTCCACCGACCCAGGCTCGGTCAAGGACTTCGCCGCTTTCGCCAAGCAGACCGGCAACGAACTGCTGTCCACCGCCGAAGCGGGTGGCGAATTCACCTTCTTCATGAAGAAAAAGTAAAAAAGAAACCAAAACCGGCGCCGTCTGTTCAAAGAACACACGGCGCTGTTTTTTTGACCGGAACAGGAGAGACACATGGATACTAAAAAAATGGCCATCATCGCGACCAAGGGCACGCTGGACTGGGCTTACCCCCCGTTCATCCTGGCCTCCACGGCGGCCGCGCTGGGTTATGAAACCCAGATTTTCTTCACCTTTTATGGTCTCCAGCTCCTCCGCAAGGACCTGTCTGTCCTCAAGGTCAGCCCCCTGGGTAACCCCGGCATGCCGATGAAGATGCCGTTCGGCCCCAAGTGGTTCAAGAGTATCAACTGGAACATGCCCAACGCCATCCAGGCGATTATCCCGGGTTATGAAAGCGTGGCGACTGCCTTGATGAAGCAGACCATCGCCAACAATGGCGTGGCCACCATTCCTGAGCTGCGCGAGCTGTGCCAGGAAGCCGAGGTCAAATTCATCGCTTGCCAGATGACCGTCGAACTGTTCGGTTTCAATCATTCCGACTTCATCGACGGCCTCGAATATGGCGGCGCTGCGACCTTCTTCGAATTCGCCGGCGAAACCGACATCTGCCTGTTCATATAAAGACAGATTGCCGCATGATGAAAATGAGCCGAATTAATTCGGCTCATTTTTTTGTGTCTTTTGTACCACACCCGGGCTGAATTATTCGGCCGGACTAGCCGGCCGGCTTGTTTAAGTCATAGCGTGGGCGTAGCCTACGCAGCAGGTCATTCATTCAGTTTATCAATAGTAATTTTGCCCCAAGGAGACAATAATGAAATTCACACGTGTATTCGCATTCATGGCACTGGCTGGTCTGGCCGGTAGCGCTTTCGCCACCAACGGTTACTTTTCGCACGGCTACGGCATGAAGGCCAAGGGTATGGCCGGTGCTTCCACCGCCAGCTCGGATGATGCCTTCGGCGGCGCCAACAACCCCGCCTCAATGGCTTTTGCCGGCAACCGCATCGATCTTGGCGTGGACCTGTTCAGCCCGATTCGTGAAGCCAGCCGTACTGATAGCGCTGGTTCTGGGGGAGTAATGGATCCTGGTCGTGATTTTTCAACCGAGAGCGATTCCAATTATTTTCTCATCCCGGAGTTTGGTTACAACCGCATGGTTAATAACAACCTTGCGCTGGGCGTGACGGTGTACGGCAACGGTGGGATGAACACGGATTATCCGGGTGGACAGATTCCCGCCAACTATTGTGGTGCGGGTGCTCCTGCCAGTAATCCCCTTTGCGGCCAAGGCTCACTGGGGGTTGACCTGATGCAGTTGATCGTTGCCCCCACCGCCGCCTACAAGATTGCGCCCAACCACTCCATCGGCATCTCCCCGCTGTTGGGGTACCAGCGCTTCAAAGCTGAAGGCTTGCAAGCCTTTATGCCGAGTTCTTCCGCCCCGGACAATTTGACCAACAAGGGTTATGACGATGCCTTCGGCTATGGAGTGCGCGTGGGCTACATGGGCAAGATCACCCCTGCCGTGACCATCGGTGCCGCCTATGCAAGCAAGATGAGGTTCGAGGAGTTTGACAAGTACAAGGGGTTGTTTGCCGAGCAGGGCGACTTCGATATTCCGGAGAACTACAACCTTGGTGTGGCCTGGCAGGCCACTCCCGTGGTCAAGCTGGCGCTGGACTACCAGCGCATCAACTACAGCGGTGTGGCGTCGGTGTCGAACCCCCTTCTTCCTAACCTTATGACGGCCTCGGCAAATTACCCGCTTGACTGCACTGCGTTCGGTTGCCCGGGTTTGGGGAACGATAGCGGCGCAGGTTTCGGCTGGGATGACATAAATGTGTGGAAACTGGGTATGGAGTACAAGTACAGCCAGAAGCTGACGCTGCGTGCCGGCTACAGCCATACCGACAGCCCGATCAGCGCCAGCAACAGCCCCACCTCGCCCGACTTTGGTGAAACTTCGTTCAACATCATTGCGCCCGCTGTGATCGAGAATCACGTCACGCTCGGCCTGACCTACGCGCTGGCATCCGGCAACGAAGTGACTGTTGCCTACATGCATGGCTTTAAGAATGACGTTTCCGGCCCCGGCGCGGTCTTGGGTGGAACGGAGAAGATCGAGATGTATCAGAACTCGCTGGGTATCCAGTACAGCTGGAAGATGTGATTTTCAGCAGCTTTAGGCTGCTGAAAAGAAGCCGGGGTCTGATGACTCCGGCTTTTTTATGTGTGCTGAATGTGGCGTTGTTGAATTTAATTTTGTTGAAAAACAAAGAAGCGCGGCGGAAGCCGCGCTTCTTTTTGTACTCATAACCAGTAATCAGCCCAGCCGCGCGTGCTGCGACTCCAGTTTCTGGAGCATGGTCGCAAAGTCGGCCAGCCGCGCCTGCTCCTGCTGAACCACCGTGGCGGGGGCGCGGTCGACGAAGCTGGGGTTGGCGAGCTTGCTCTGCGCCTTGGCGATTTCATTCTGGATGCGGGCAATTTCCTTGGCCAGGCGGGCGCGCTCCTCGTCCTTGTTGATTTCAACCACCAGCATCATCCGCATGTCGCCGACCAAAGCGACCGGGGCGTCGGCTTCCGGCAGCATAGGCACGGCGCTGACTTCGCTGAGTCTTCCCAGCGCGATGATGTAGGGCGCCAGCGCGCTGATCACGACGGCGTCGCCTTCGATCACCAGCGGCACGCGCTGGGCGGGCGACAGGCTCATCTCGCCGCGCAGCGTGCGGCAGGCATTCACCAGTTCCTTCAGCAATTGAATCCGGGCCACGCTGTCTGGGTGGCGTTTCGTTTCATCCACCTGCGGATAGGGGGCGAGCATGATGCTGTCGCCCGACATGCCGGCAAGTGGCGCGACCTTCTGCCACAGCTCCTCGGTGATGAAGGGAATGATGGGGTGGGCGAGGCGCAGCGTGATTTCGAGCACGCTGGCGAGGGTGCGGCGGGTGGCGCGCTGCTGCTCGGGCGTGCCGCCGTTCAACTGTACCTTGGCGAGTTCCAGATACCAGTCGCAGTATTCGTCCCACACGAATTCGTAGACGGCGCGCGCGGCCTGGTCGAAGCGATAGGCGCTGAACGCCTCGTGCACTTCGCTCACGGCCTGCTGCAGACGGGCGGCGATCCAGCGGTCGGCGTCGGAGAAGTCCATCGGCTGGCTGGTATCCTGGCCGCAGTCGTGGCCTTCCAGATTCATCAGCGCGAAGCGGGTGGCGTTCCACAGCTTGTTGCAGAAATTGCGGTAACCCTCAGCGCGCTGCAGGTCGAACTTGATGTCGCGGCCGTGGGTGGCGAGGCTGGCGAAGGTAAATCTCAAAGCATCGGTACCGAACGCGGCGATGCCTTCGGGGAATTCGCGGCGGGTGCGTTTCTCGATGCTGGCGGCCTGTTTGGGGTTCATCAGGCCCTGGGTGCGCTTGGCGACCAGATCGTCCACCGCGATGCCGTCGATCAGATCGATCGGGTCGAGCACGTTGCCCTTCGACTTGCTCATCTTCTGGCCTTCGGAGTCGCGCACGAGACCGGTCACGTACACCTCGCGGAACGGCACCTTGCCGGTGAAATGCAGCGACATCATCACCATGCGCGCGACCCAGAAGAAGATGATATCGAAGCCGGTGACCAGCACCGAGGTCGGCAGGTAGCGTTCAAGCTCCGGTGTCTGCTCCGGCCAGCCCAGCGTCGAGAAGGGCCATAGTGCGGACGAGAACCAAGTGTCGAGCACGTCATTGTCCTGCGTCAGTTCGCGGCCGCCGGCCTGTTTGCGCGCCTCTTCTTCGGTGTGCGCGACATAGAAGTTGCCATCGGCGTCGTACCACGCGGGGATGCGGTGGCCCCACCACAGCTGGCGCGACACGCACCAGTCCTGAATGTTTTCCAGCCACTGGCGGTAGGTCGTGGTCCAGTTTTCCGGCACGAACTTCAGCTCGCCCGAATCGACCGCGGCGAGGCCCTGCCTGGCGAGTCCTTCCATGCTCATGAACCACTGGTCGGTGAGCATCGGCTCGATCACCGCGTGGGTGCGGTCGCCTCGCGGGATCATCAGCTTGTGCGGCTTGGCCGAAACGAGCAGGCCTTTCGCCTGCAGTTCGTCGAGCAGCTTCTGGCGCGCGTCGTAACGATCCAGTCCCTGGTATTCGGTCGGGCAGAGGTCGTTCATTTTGGCGTCGAGCGTCAGCACGCTGATTGCCACCAGCTTGTGGCGCTGCCCGATCTGCCAGTCGTTGAAGTCGTGCGCCGGGGTGATCTTGACCACGCCGGTGCCGAATTCGCGGTCGACGTAGTCGTCGGCGATGACGGGAATGCTGCGTTCGGCGATCGGTAGGCGGACCTGCTTGCCGATCAGATGCGCGTAACGCTCGTCCTCCGGATGTACCGCAACGGCGGTGTCGCCGAGCAGGGTTTCCGGGCGGGTGGTGGCGACGGTGAGGAAGCCGGAGCCGTCCTCCAGCGGGTAGTTGATTTCCCAGATGAAACCGTCGTCTTCGCTGCTGACGACTTCGAGGTCGGACACTGCGGTTTGCAGCACCGGGTCCCAGTTCACCAGCCGCTTGCCGCGATAGATCAGACCTTCGCGGTACAGCCGCACGAAGACTTCGGTGACGGCTTTGGACAGGCCGGCATCCATGGTGAAGCGCTCGCGTTTCCAGTCGGGGCTGGTGCCCAGCCGCCGCATCTGCTGGGTGATGCTGGAGCCGGAGTGTTCCTTCCATTCCCAGACCTTTTCCAGGAATTTCTCGCGCCCGAGGTCGTGTCGCGAGACGCCCTGCGCGTCGAGCTGGCGCTCCACCACAATCTGGGTGGCGATGCCGGCGTGGTCGGTGCCAGGCTGCCATAGCGTGTTGTCGCCCGCCATGCGGTGATAGCGGGTGAGTGCATCCATTAGCGTGTGCTGGAAGGCGTGCCCCATGTGCAGCGTACCGGTGACGTTGGGCGGCGGCAGCATGATGCAGTAGGCAGGGGCTTCGGGGGCATCGCCCGCCTTGAAGTAACCCGAGCTTTCCCAGTGGGCGTACCAGCGTTTTTCAATATCAGCTGGTTCGAAGGATTTGGCGAGTTCCATGGCGTGCGCGCAAAGCGGGCATTATCCCAAAAAAGCCTGGGACAAGTCCCAAAAAGTCTGGGGCACGTCCCGAAAAAAAAGTGGTATGAAATGCGCGACGCCGTGTCAGGCGGACGGATCGCGCGGCTGCTTGAGTTTTTCGGCGACCGCTTCGCGAACGATTTCGCGCACGTTGACATCGATCTGGCTGAGCAGGCTGGCCACGGTTTGATCGAGGTTTTTACGCAGCTTGGTGGCGACCTGCTTTTCCATCATTTCGGACAAACGGGGCGCCAACTCGCTCATCAACTGCTCGGCCAGGGTGTCGCTCACGGCGGTAGGGGGCACCTCGGCTGCGGGCGCTACGGATTCGGCGGGCGGTGTGGCAAGGACGGGCGGAGTGACCGTCGGCGAGGCGGCGGCCACTGGCACGACGGGAGGCGTGCCGCGCTCGATCACCTGGGTCAACACCGGCAGCCAGGCGTCGGCTGGCGCGGCCTGCTCGGGTGATGGCTCCCCGTTGCCATCGACGCCACCGCGATGCTTTTTCAGCAGCGCGTCCATTTTGCTCAACAGGGGACTGTCGCTCACGATGCCTCCTATCCGGCGTGCTGGCGCAGATCGTGTGTTTGAAGGGCGTAGCCGCGCGTCTTGTAAAAGCGGTAGCGCTCGCGCCCCTGTTCGACCCCAGCGTCATCCAGACCGACGATTTCGACCAGACGTTCGAAGCGGGCAAAGGCGGGTGGCTGCCCGTGGTGCAGGTTGATCATGACGTCTGCGCTACGCACGGCATCGGCGTCGGTGCCGATCAGCACCGGCGTTTCGCCTGCTAGCGCATCGCTGTCGCGGCAGTGCGGCACGAAGCCCAGCGCAGGCGTTGTCCACAGCAGGCGGTCGATGGCCTCGGCCACTGCCGCGTCCGGCGCATAAATCATCACCTGCTTGCCCTGGCCGTGCGCCTTGGCGGCGACGCGGCGGGCGACGTCGAGCGGGTCGTCGGCAAAGGTGTAGAAGAGAATCTCGGTCACTTTTCCGTGCGGTTCAGCAGGAAGTGCACCAAGAGGGATACCGGGCGCCCGGTCGAGCCTTTCTTTTCGCGGCCGCCCTGGTAGGCGGTGCCGGCGATGTCAAGGTGCGCCCAGTGGTATTTCTTGGCGAAGCGCGACAGGAAGCAGGCCGCGGTGATCGAGCCGGCCGGGCGGCCGCCGATGTTGGCCATGTCGGCAAGGCTGCTTTTCAGTTGTTCCTGGTAGTCCTCCCACAGCGGCATGCGCCAGACGCGGTCCCAGGCATGGTCGGCGGCGTGCTCGATCTCGCGCGCGAGCGGGTCGTGGTTGCTGTAAAGCGCGCTGGGGTGGGCGCCAAGCGCGATCACGCAGGCGCCGGTCAGGGTGGCCAGATCGACCACCGCATCGGGCTCGAAGCGCTCGGCATAGGTCAGCGCGTCGCACAGGATCAGGCGGCCTTCGGCATCGGTGTTGAGGATTTCGATGGTCTGGCCGGACATCGAGGTGACGATGTCGCCCGGCTTGTTGGCGTTTGCATCCGGCATGTTCTCGCAGGCGGGAATCAGGCCGACGAGGTTGAGCTTCAGCCCCAGTTCGCCGATGGCGCGGAAGGCGCCGATGACCGCGCCGCCGCCGCTCATGTCGTAGTTCATCTCGTCCATCTCGGCGGGCGGCTTGAGCGAAATGCCGCCGGCGTCGAAGGTGACCGCCTTGCCGACCAGCACCACCGGCTTGTCGCCTTTTTTGCCGCCTTCGTGCTTCAGCACGATGAAGCGCGGCGGCTTGTCGCTGCCCTTGCCGACCGACAGGAACGAGCCCATGCCCAGTTTCTCGCAGGCGGCGTAATCGAGAATCTCGCAGCCGAAGCCATGGGCTTTGGCCACTTTTTTCGCCTCGCCGGCCAGATATTCGGGGGTGCAGATGTTGGAGGGCGTGTTGCCCAGGTCCTTGGCGAGATTGATGCCGTGGGCGATGGCCAGCCCGCGTGCCAGCCCGATATCGCCGAATTTCAGCTCGCCGCGCCGCGACACCGCGAAAGTCACGCGCTTGAGCGGCCGGCGCGCTTCCTCCGGCTTGCTCTTCATGCGATCAAAGCGATACAGCGCATCGTGGGCGCTGATCACCGCCTGCTCGATGTTCCAGGTGGCGTCGCGCTTCTTCACCGGAATTTCGCTGAGGGTGATGGCGGCTTCCATCGAGCCGGTGTCGCGCAGGGTTTTGACTGCGCAGGCGATGGCATCGCGGTAGGCTTTTTCGTGGAAGTCGCGCTCCTTGCCGAGGCCGACCAGCAGGACGCGGTCTGCCAGGATGTTGGGCACCTTGTGCAGCAGCAGCGTGCTGCCGGCCTTGCCTTCCATGTCGCCGCCGCGCAGGATGTCCGACAGATAGCCGTCGCTGGCACGGTCGATGTCGATTGCCGGGCCTGATAGCTTGCGGCTTTCGAACACGCCGACGACCACGCAGGCGGTGCGCTGCTTTTCGGGGGCGCCGCTTTTTATGCTAAATTCGAGTTCGATTTCCTTGTTTTCCATGTCTGTGCTCAAAAAAATGCAATTTGCCGGTCGGGCGATTATTGGCGCAGGCGCGGTTGATTGTCAAAACTCCGTGCGCGATCTGCACACTTTAGCTTCGATATTTCCATGCTGTACCGCCGCGCGCTGACCCGTGAGATGGGCCTTACCACCGGCGCCGTGCTCACGGTGCTGATTGCGATCGCCCTGGTGGTGCTGTTCATCCGGTTGCTCGGCGACGTGGCGCGCGGCGAACTCGCCAACGAGGCGGTATTCGCCTTCCTCGGGTTCTCGCTGCTGTATTTTTTACCGGTATTGATGACTATTGCGCTGTTTGCCGGCGTGTTGCTGCCCTTGTCGCGCATGTGGCGCGACAGTGAAATGATCATCTGGTTCAACGCCGGTCTGTCGCTGACGCAATGGATGCGGCCGGTGCTGATGTTTGCCGTGCCGTTTTCGCTGGTGATCCTGCTGCTGACACTGGTGCTCAATCCGTGGGCGCAAACCAAGAAAAGCGAATACCGCCAGGATCTGCGTAGCCGGAGCGAAAGTTCCCTGATCGCGCCTGGCCTGTTCGCCGAATCCAGCGCCGGCCAGCGCGTCTATTACGTGGAATCGCTCAACCCGCTGACCGGCATCGTGCGCAACGTGTTCATGCAGTCGCGCATCGACGGTCAGCTCGGTCTGGTGGTGGCACGGGAAGGCAATCACACCCAGCTTCCCGACGGCTCGCGCTACCTGGTGTTCAAGGATGGGCGCCGTTATGAAGGCACACCCGGCCAACTCGACTACCGCATCGTGCAGTTCGAGCATTACTGGATGCGGCTCGATCCGGTCACCACGGGTGGCAAGGAAACCGGCGTCCGCCAGGCGCCGGTGGTGGACCTGCTGGCCGATCCCACGCCACCTGCGCGTGCCGAACTGTTGTGGCGGCTGGGCGTGCCCGTGAGCGCGCTTGTCCTCGCTGTCATGGCCATCCCGCTCAGCTTCGTCAACACGCGGGCGCGCCGCTCCTACGGGCTGGTGATCGCTCTGCTGCTGTACTTCGTCTACAACAACCTGTTGTCGCTGTCGCAGGCCTGGGTGGCGCAGGGCAAGTTCAATCCCTGGGCGGGGATGCTGTCTTCGCATTTGCTGATGCTGCTCGCCGTGGTCGTCCTGTTTTACCTGCGTACCCGGCAGCATGCCCCGCCCTGGAGGCACTCATGACGCTGCTTGCGCGTTATCTGGCAGGCCAGGTGCTGGTGGCGTCGGGATTCGTACTGCTGGCGCTGCTGGTGATGTTTGCGTTTTTTGATGTGATGCAGGAACTGAGCAGCCTGGGCCGCAACAACTATGGCCTCGGGCAGGCCGCTGTGGTGGTGCTGCTCAGCGTGCCCGGGCATCTGTACGAAATATTGCCGGTGGCGGCGCTGATCGGCACGCTGTTCGCGCTGTCGCGCCTGGTGGGTAATTCGGAATACGCGGTGATGCGTGTGTCGGGCTTGTCCAACTGGCGGGTGGCGGGGTATTTCGCGGTGATCGGGGTGGTGCTGTCGTTGCTGTTGCTGCTGCTCGGCGAATCTGTGGCGCCGTGGTCGGAGCAGGCGGCGCAGCGCTATAAACTGGCAGCCACCCGTTCAGTGGTGGCGCAGCAGTTCCGCTCCGGCCTGTGGGTCAAGGACGGCCGCGCCTTCATCAATGTGCGTGAAGTGATGCCCGATAATACCCTGCGCGGCATCGAGATTTACGGCTTCGATGCCGACGGCCACCTGCGCTCGATACGCGCCGCCGAGCAGGCAGACTGGCGCGGCAACCAGACCTGGAGTCTGCAGCAGGTGGTGGAAACGCACTTTGATACGGGCGGTATTCGCGCCGAGCGCAGCGCAAGCCAGGACTGGCAGTCGGTGTTGACGCCCGACATCCTCAGCGTGCTGCTGGTCGCACCGGAAAAAATGTCGGCACGCACCCTCTGGCGCTATGTGGTGCACCTCAAAGAAAACAACCAGAAAGCCTCGCGTTACGAACTCGCGCTGTGGTCAAAATTCATCAGCCCCTTCGTCATCCCGATCATGATGCTGATCGCCATGCCGTTTGCCATCCAGGGGCCGCGCGCCGCCGGCACCAGCAGCATGGTTTTTTTCGGCATTCTGGCCGGGCTCGGCTTTCATCTGCTGAGCCGGCTGTTCGGCCACCTCGGCTTGCTGAATGACTGGCCGGTTGTCATGGTGTCAATCCTGCCGCTACTGATTTTCCTGGCCATCGCGCTGGCGGGCATCCGGTGGGTGGACCGGCGCTGAGCCTGCTGCAGCGGCTGGCCGAGTGTTTGCGCGCCAGCGAGCCGGCGCTCAAAGTGGACTGCGTGCACGCGCTGCAGGCCGACTGGCTGACGGGCAATCTCGATCCAGCGATTGAGGCGGCACGCACCCCGATCGACCGGCCGGGGCAGCCGCAAAACCCCGAACTGATCTTGCCGCACAAGGTGCCGCGCCGCCGCACCGACACGGTGGCCGGCCGCGCTGCGCTCATTCATGCGCTGGCACATATCGAATTCAACGCGATCAACCTGGCGCTCGACGCCGCCCACCGCTTTGCCGGCATGCCGCAGGCTTATTACGCCGACTGGCTCTCGGTGGCGGACGAAGAGGCTCTGCATTTCGAGTTGCTGAGCACGCATCTGACGACGCTGGGTTATGCCTATGGCGATTTCCCCGCGCACAACGGCCTGTGGGAGATGGCGCTGAAAACCGCGCACGATCCGCTGGTGCGCATGGCGCTGGTGCCACGTGTGCTGGAAGCGCGCGGGCTCGATGCCACACCGCTGATTGTCGACAAGCTCAGGGCTGCGAATGACACGCGCATGGTCGAGATTCTCGCCATCATCGAACGCGACGAGATCGGCCACGTCGCCATCGGAAGTCACTGGTTCGGCTGGCTGTGTGCAGCGCGCGGGCTGGAAGCCGAGGCGACGTTTCGCCAGTTGCTGGTCAATTACGACGCGCCACCCTTGAAGCCGCCGTTCAATCTGGCGGCGCGCCGCAAGGCGGGTTTCAGCGAGTCCGAGCTGGCCTGGCTGAGCGGGCTCTAATCCTTACAAACCTAGCGTCGTCGAAGATACGCTAGCCGGCGCGCGCTGCCACATGCCCTCGAAGCTTTGATGCAACGCCGCCGCGCTGCCGGGGTCGTCCAGATGCAGCGTGCCATGCACCGCCATCTTGTCGGCTCGAAGCAGCACGCCGTGGCGGTCGGCCAGCACAAACGCCCGTTCGGGGCGCGGCGCGTCGGGGTCGGCCTGGCGGATTTCGAGGACATGGCCGAAGTCGCGCACCAGCTGCATCAGACGGGGATGGTCGCGCGCAACGCGGCTGAGATCGTCGAGCAGCAGTTCGATGCGGCGCCCGCCGCCGGCCACGCACAGCGCGCGCAGGGCCGCGTGGCGGGGCGCGTGGTCGATGTCGATCAGCTCCAGGTCATGGTCGTACACGCGCAGCTGGCGGTGCGTGGTGGCCAGCAATGCGTCGAATGCGGCACGGAATTCGGCAGGGGTCTCGATGGTATTCATGATACGTCAACCTCCAGCCAACCGGCCTGGTACCAGCCGTACAGGCGCTCGCGCAGCGCGGCGGGCAGCGGCGCGGCGAGGCGGCGCTGGTCGGCCAGCTGTTGCAGCGCGGCGGTTTCGTCCGTCGCGGGCGTGAAAGCCTCGCCGTTGATGAAAAAGCGTCCGCCCGCAAACAGCAGGCGCGATTTGGGATCGAGCGCCACACCGGTCTTGTTCGCCTGCTTGCTGAAGGCGGCACGGCTGAGCGGTGAATCCGGCGCGTTGAAAAACACATTCGGTTTGGGCTCGGACAGGTAGCGTCCGGCAAACTCGGCGATGTCGCGCTTGGTCCATTTTATTTTGGCGATCATCGCCTCGATCTGGCTCAGCATCGCGCGGCTGATTTCGCCGGGGTGGGCTTGCAGGCGCAGATCGGGATCGGCGTAGCGGCCTTCCAGGGAGAGCGTGTCCTGCAGGTGCATCAGGAAGCCGTGCGCCAGCTCTTCGGTGGCGGGCGCGCGAAAACCGATCGAGTAGGTCATGCAGGCGTCCTCGGCCACGCCGTAATGCGCGACATGCGGCGGCAGGTAGAGCATGTCGCCGGGACCGAGCACCCATTCGTCCTCCGCCTTGAAGCGACGCAGGATTTTCAGCGGCTCGTCGTCCAGGATGGCCAGATCGGTTTGCGTGCTGATCTGCCAGCGCCGGTGCCCCTGGCCTTGCAGCAGGAAGACGTCATACGAATCGAAATGCGGCCCCACGCTGCCGCCGGGAACGGCGTAGCTCACCATCAAATCGTCGAGTCGCGCGTGCGGGATGAAATTGAAGCGTGCAAGCAGGGCGTCGGCTTCGGGCAGCACATGGTTGAGCGACTGCACCAGCAG
>DATMWS010000100.1:0-8514 GCA_035562135.1 Thiobacillus sp.
CGGCCACGCCATTGACCGAAAAACTGCCGACGATGGCGAGGTACGCCATGCGCACCTGGCGCACCCCGCCCTCTTCGATGATCGACATGCGGCGCTGGCGGTCGATGTCACCCGGCCATTTCAACGACACCTCGCGCAAAAACCGTGCGTTTATTTCGTAGATGATCTCCAGCGGGCGCGGCAGCAGGCGCTCGAACAGCGCCACCGGCCAGCGCTCCAGCGCCTCGGGCAGCAGGGTGTGGTTGGTGTAGGCCATGCACTGCGAGGTGATCGCCCACGCCTCGTCCCACAGCATGCCCTCCTGGTCGAGCAGCAGGCGCATCAGCTCGGCCACCGCGATGGTGGGGTGGGTGTCGTTCATCTGGAACACGTTGTGTTCGGCAAATTTCGTCAGGTCACTGTTGCCGGCCGTATACCACTGCCGCAGCGCATCCTGCAGGCTGGCCGATGCCAGAAAATACTGCTGGCGCAGGCGCAGCTCCTTGCCGTTTTCACTGGTGTCGTTGGGATAGAGCACCATCGAAATATGCTCGGCGTGGTTCTTTGCCTGCACCGCTTCGGTGTAGCTGCCGGCATTGAATTCGCCGAGATCGAATTCGTCAGTGGCAGCGGACTTCCATAAACGCAGCGTATTCACCGTGCGGTTGCGGTAGCCCGAGATCGGCATGTCAAACGGGATCGCCAGCACATCGTTGGTATCCGCCCAGCGCACACGCGGGTTCCCCGCCTTGTCGTGATAGTGCTCGGTATGACCGCCAAACGGCACCCGGCGGGTGAATTCGGATCGTTCGACTTCCCAAGGATTGCCATCGCGCAGCCAGTGGTCGGGGTCCTCGATCTGATAGCCGTTTTCGATGTGCTGGTGGAACATGCCGTACTCGTAATGAATGCCGTACCCCATCACCGGGAGATTCAGGGTGGCGCAGCTGTCCATGAAGCAGGCGGCCAGCCGCCCCAGGCCGCCGTTGCCCAGCCCGGCGTCGGTTTCTTGCTCGGCCACCACTTCCAGCGTCTGGCCAAAACCGTGCAAGGCCTCGCGCGACTCCTCGTCCAGCCCCAGGTTGAGCACATGATTGGACAGCGCACGGCCAATCAGAAACTCCAGCGACAGGTAATACGCGCGCCGCTTGCCCGGCTGGTCGCGTGCCATATAGGTATTCATCCAGTCCGACATGAGACGGTCGCGCAGCGTCCAGGCCAGCGCGTGATAGGTGTAGACCGGGGGACAGCCCTGAAAACGCCCCAGGTGATAAAACTGGTAACGCTCGAAATCCTGGGTGAACGCCTCGCTGCTGCTCGACAGCGACTTCAAAGCGGCGGTACAGGGGGCGCAGGGGGTGGCATTTTTATCGGCTGGCATGGGGATTTCTGCTGAAGTCATAGGGAATAGAGCGCAAGGTAGTGGCCGGCGCTGTCCGACCAGTCAAACGACTGGCGCATGCCGGTCTGCTGCAAGCGTCGCCACTGCGCAGGCTGGCGATACAGGTCGAGCGCGCGGCGGATGGCGTCCACAAAGGCCGCCACATCGGGGGTGTCGAACACGAAACCGGTGGCGCTGGCGTCGGCGAGCGTGGCCTCGTTTGTGTCGATCACGGTGTCGGCCAGCCCACCGGTCTTGAAAACGACGGGCGGCGTGCCGTAGCGCAGGCTGTACATCTGGTTCAGACCGCACGGCTCGAAGCGCGACGGCATCAGGAACATATCCGCGCCGGCTTCGATCAGGTGGGCCAGTGGCTCGTCATAGCCGATCTCGACGAACACCCGCTGCGGGTGCTGTTTGGCCAGCCGCGCGAGTTTCTGCTCGTACACCACCTGGCCGCTGCCCAGCAGCACAAAGCACACGTCGGTCTCGGCGAGCAGCACCAGCATGGCCGCCAGCACCCAGTCGATGCCCTTCTGCTCGACCAGCCGGGTCACCAGTCCCAGCAGCGGCGCCTGCATCGCCGCATCGTCGGCGTGTGGCAGGAAACGTTCGAGCAAGGCCTGCTTGTTGCGCCGCTTGCCGGGGAGGATGCGGCTCATCGAATAATGCGCGGGCAGGTGGACGTCAGTGGACGGATTCCAGATCGTCGTATCGATGCCGTTCAGAATGCCGTGCAGCTTGTACTGCATGGAAAGCAGCAGGCCGTCGAGTCCGTAGCCAAACGCCGGCGTGCAGATTTCGGCGGCATAGGTGGGGCTCACCGTGGTGACGGCGTCGGCATAGACGATGCCTGCCTTCAGCATCGAGAAGCCGCCGTGGAACTCCGCTCCCTCGGACGACCACCAGTGGCTGGGCAGTTGCAGGCGCAGGAAATCACTGTGCGAGAAATAGCCGCCGTAGGCCAGGTTGTGAATGGTGAAAACGGTTTTCGGGCGCAGCGGCTGGTCGGACAGAAACGCGGCGACCAGCCCGGTCTGCCAGTCGTTCGCATGCACCACCTCAGGCTGCCAGCCCAGGTCAAGAAAATCCTGCGCCAGGAGCGCCGCCACCCGCGCAAACACCGCGAAGCGCTCGGCGTTGTCCGGCCAGTCCTGGCCGCTGGCGTTGACATAGGGATTGCCCTCGCGGTCGAACAGCGAAGGACAATCGACCACCCACAACGGAAATGCAAAATCGGAATGGCGCGTTTCCAGGATGCGCGCGCTGACCATGCCTTCGGCGCCGCGCACGTCGAGCCAGCCGAGAATGCGCACCTGCTCGAGCTGGCGCAACAGCGCGCGATAGCCCGGCAGCACCAGGCGGATATCGGCACCGCGCGCATGCAGCGCGTGCGGCAGGCTGTAGAGCACATCGCCCAGCCCGCCGGTTTTCACCAGCGGATAGGCCTCGCTGGCCACAAACAGGATTTTCATCGCTCCGCGTTTCATTATTTTTGTTCGTCGTTCTTGTCTGATCGAATCAACTGCAGGGTTTCAGGAAGATCGCGCCGAGCGGCGGCAGCGTCACTTCGACGGACTGCTCGAAGCCCATCCACGGCAGGTTTTGCGGGTGCAGCGGCCGGCCGTTGCCGAAGTTGCTGCCGCCGTAAAACGTCGAATCGGTGTTCAGCACCTCGCACCACGCCGCAGCCGAGGGCACGCCGATGCGATAGCCGCGCCGCGGCACCGGGGTGAAGTTGAACAGCGCCACCAGCTGCGCGGACGCGTCCCGCCCCTGGCGCACCAGGCTCAACACCGACTGGTCGGCATCGTGGCAGTCGATCCAGCGAAACCCGCGCGGGTCGAAGTCGAATTCATGCAGCGCCGCCTCGTGGCGATACAGGTGATTGAGATCGCGCAGCAGCGCGCGGATGCCGTCGTGCGCCGGAAAGTCGAGCAGCGCCCAGTCGAGCTGGCCGGCTTCTTTCCACTCGTTCCACTGACCGAATTCACTGCCCATGAACAGCAGCTTCTTGCCCGGGTGCGCGTAGTGCCAGGCGTAGAACACACGCAGGTTGGCGAAGCGCTGCCAGACGTCGCCCGGCATCTTGTCGAGCAGGCTTTTCTTCATGTGCACCACTTCGTCGTGCGACAGCGGCAGCACGAAGTTTTCGGTCCATGCATACATCTGGCTGAAGGTCAGCTGGTTGTGCTGGTACTTGCGGTAGACCGGTTCCTTTTCGATGTAATCGAGGCTGTCGTTCATCCAGCCCATGTTCCATTTCATCGAAAATCCCAGCCCACCCAACTCGACCGGGCGCGACACCGCCGGCCAGGCGGTCGATTCCTCGGCGATGGTGAGCACGCCGGGAAATCGGCCGTGCACCTCGGTGTTCATCTCGCGCAGAAAATGAACCGCCTCGATGTTCTCGCGCCCGCCGTACTGGTTCGGCAGCCATTCGCCCGGTTGCCGCGAATAGTCGAGATACAGCATCGAGGCGACGGCGTCGACGCGCAGCCCGTCGATGTGAAACTCGTCCAGCCAGTACAGCGCGTTGGCGACCAGAAAATTGCGTACCTCGTTGCGGCCAAAATCGAAGACCAGCGTGCCCCATTCCTGATGCTCGCCGCGGCGCGGGTCGGCGTGCTCGTACACCGGCTCGCCGGTGAAGCGCGCCAGCGCCCAGTCGTCCTTGGGAAAGTGCGCCGGCACCCAGTCGAGCAGCACGCCGATGTCGGCCTGGTGGCAGGCATCGACGAAGGCGCGGAAATCGTCCGGCGAACCGAAGCGCGCCGTCGGCGCGTAATAACCCGACACCTGATAGCCCCACGAGGCGTCGAGCGGATGCTCGGCCACCGGCATCAGCTCGATATGGGTGTAGCCGAGATCCTGCACGTAGGGGATCAGCTCGGCGGCGAGTTCGTCCCAGCTGTAATAGCTGCCATCGTCGTGGCGCCGCCACGAACCGGGGTGCAGTTCGTAGATGCTGATCGGCCGGTGCTGCCAGTCGAAGTGGGCGCGTGCGGCGATCCAGTCGCTGTCCTCCCAGGCGTACACCGTGTCATCGGGCACGCGGCTGGTGGTTTCAGGGCGCATAAACATCTGCCGCGCGTACGGGTCGGTCTTTTTCACCAGCTGGCCGTGGCTGCCGAGGATTTCGTATTTGTAGGCCGGGCCGGCGGCCAGGCCGGGGATGAACAATTCCCAGATGCCCGAGGTGCCGCGGCAGCGCATCGGGTGGCGGCGGCCATCCCAGTCGTTGAAGTCGCCGATCACGCTGACGCGCTGCACCGCCGGCGCCCACACGGCAAACTGGCAGCCCTCCACGCCGTCGACGGTTTTCAGGCGCGCGCCGAGCACTTTCCAGGCTTCGAAATGGCGCCCCTCGCCGAGCAGGTACAGATCCATCTCGCCCAGTTGCGGAGCAAAGCTGTAGGGGCATTGCATGGTGTGCCAGTCGCCCGCGCGCTTGTCCTGCCAGCGCAAAACCGGGTGCGTCTCGACCGTGCTGCCGGCCGGCAGCAGCCGCTCGAAACAGTCGGTGCCGGTCACCCGCATCATGCGGCCGCCGGCCACCTCGACGGCCTCGGCCGCGGGCAGGAAGGCACGGATCAGGGTGCTGCCGTCGGGCTGGGCATGCACACCCAGCACCTCGAACGGATCATGATGCGTGCCGGTCTGCACGCGCAGGATCGGCGCACTGATCGCAGGCAGGCTGGCGCCAAGCGGGGCTTGCCGAAGCGTATTCACGGGCGGCGCCTTCATGGTTGGGGGTTTGTCTCGCATCGATGGGCCTTCTGTAATTGTTGGAGCAAATTTGATGCCAGCTCGGGCGGCAGCGCTTCCCATTGAAACCGCCAGGTCCAGTTGCCGTTGTCCGTGCCCGGCGTGTTCATGCGCGCCTCGCTACCCAGCCGCAGCACATCCTGCAGCGGCAGCACCGCCAGGGCGGCGCGGCTTTCCAGCACCGTGGCGATCATCGTATCCGGCACCGCATCGGGTTCACCGACGCCCAGCTGCCACATCACCTGCTGGCGTGCTTCCTCAGGCAGCGCACGCCACCAGCCCAGCGTGGTGTCGTTGTCATGGGTGCCGGTGTAATAAACGGTGTCAGGGTGCACGTTTTCGGGCTTGTGCGGGTTGTCGGCATGATGGTCGAACGCGAATTGCAACACAGCCATGCCGGGCAAGCCAAACTGGTGGCGCAGCGCGGTGACATCGGGGGTGATGATACCGAGGTCTTCGGCCACCAAAGGCAGCTCGCCCATCTCGTCGGCAATCGCCTGCAACAGCGCCGCACCGGGCGCCTCGATCCACTCGCCGTGGATGGCGGTGGGCTCGCCAGCGGGAATCGTCCAGGCCGCCGCCAGCCCGCGAAAGTGATCGATGCGCACCAGGTCGAACCACTCGAAGTGCGCGACGAGCCGTGCCCGCCACCAGGCAAAGCCGTCGGCCTGCATCGCCGCCCAGTTGTAGTGCGGGTTGCCCCAGCGCTGCCCCGTTTCGGAGAAGTAGTCGGGCGGTACCCCGGCCACCACGGTGGGATGTCCGACCGCATCCAGCAGGAATAGCTCGCGCTGCGCCCACACGTCGGCGCTGTCGTGGGCGACGAAAATCGGCATGTCGCCAAACAGCTGGATCCCGCGCGCCGCCGCCTCCGCACGGATGCCCTGCCAGTGCACGGCCGCGCGATACTGCTCGACCATCACCGCCTTCAACGCATCGGCGTGGGCGACGTCGAATGCGGCCAGCGCCTGCGCGTCGCGGTCGCGCAGCGGCACCGGCCAGTCGGTCCAGGGTGCGCCGCCGTGTTCGGCCTTGATGATAATGAAGCGTGCGTAGTCGCCGAGCCAGTGGCGCTGCCGGTTGCGCCAGCCGACAAAGCGGCGCATGTCCACACGTGGCCTGCTTTCATCCGACCGTGGAAACAGCGCGGGGTTGACCGCAAACGCCGATGCACACTGGTAGGGCGACAGCCCAACCAGCGGCAGGCCCAGCGGCAGCATCTGCCACACGCCGAAACCGGCCGCCTGCAGGAAATCCAGCCAGCGCCCGGCGTCGGCCAGCGTGCCGGACGGCAGCGAGGTCGGATGCAGCAGCAGGCCGGCGCGATGGGTGTCGAAATTCATCAGGCGTTCCTGCGCATGGTGCCGGCGTTTTCCGCCAGGCCGCCGCCGCTCGACAGCGGCACATCGAGCAGTGCAGGCGGCGCCACGCCGAGCAGGCGATACAGCTCGCGCAGCTGGGTTCGATACAGCTGCTCAAAATCGCTGACGCTGCCCGCCGGGTTGTAGTCGCCGAACCACCAGAACCAGTCCGAACCTTCGCACACAGCGAGCTGGCGGGTGGCCAGTGCCAGCTGGTCGGCGTTCAGTTTTCCGGCGGCCACCACGCTGTCGTAGGCCTGTTTGGCAGCGACCAGATAATCCCAGCCGCGGTTCTTGTCGTCCGATCCGATCCAGGTCGAGAAGCTGCCGTAGACCCAGCTGCCGGCTGCCAGCCGCTTCATCGGAATGGCGGGTACATGCGCGGCCTGCTCGGCAAAGGTGCTGACCTTGAGCGTGGGATGGCTGGACAGGGTTGCATAGAGCGCATTCAGAAAATGATGGCCGTTGTCGGGGTAATACTCCCAGGCGTTTTCGCCATCGAGGATGACCGAGACCACATGGCGGTTCGCGTCCTTGTCAAAAAAGCTGGCGATGTTTTCCAGATGCTGGACGAAGTCGCCTACCGCGTCTCTGGAGTGCCAGTCGCTGTACTTGAAGCCGATCAGATCCGACAGGCCATCGTCGCGGAAAAACA
The DNA here is from genome assembly GCA_035562135.1 of Thiobacillus sp. Lineage (GTDB taxonomy): Bacteria > Pseudomonadota > Gammaproteobacteria > Burkholderiales > Thiobacillaceae > Thiobacillus. The sequence continues at coordinate 7,145 of DATMWS010000100.1, forward strand.
CCCGCGTTTTGAACCTGTCGATGCGCGCTGGCGAGAACAGCGCATGTCTGCTTTGCACCTCTTCATCCAGACAGTCCGACTTGGCGCAGCTGTTGCGCCACACCCCCTCGCCCGAGGCGGTCCAGGCAAACCCCATTTCGTCGAGTTGGGCCAGCGCATCCTCGCTCACCCCGCCTTCGGACAGCCACACGCCTGCCGGCTTCCTGCCAAAGTAACGCTCGAACACCGCGACGCCATGCTGCAGATGCCAGCGCGCGCGCTCCGCGCCGCCCGGATAGGCGGGGGCTTCGGGGACGGGGACATCGGGCAGCGCATCGCGCAGGTTGGCGAAGTCGTTCAACAGCGGCACGATGGGGTGACCGTAAGGCGTCATCGACAGCTCGATCTGGCCGCGCTCGGCGAGCGCGCGGTAACGCGGAATCAGCCCGGTCATGCAGTGCTGCATCAGGTGCAGCAGCTCATGGCGGTCAGCGGCGGAGAACTCCTTTTCCTGCGCCATCAGCCGCTGCGCAAGCGGCAGTTGCTTCAACGAATGCCCCAGCCAGGCGAGGTGATACCAGGTCAGCAAGTCGAGAAAATACTGCTCGGACAGGTAACCCAGATGCCCTTGCAGGTCGGTGCTGCCGACCCCGGCGTCAGCGGCGGCGTCGAGCATGCGCAGCAGGCGATGGAACGCGGGATACGGATGAATCATGCGCGGCGCGTGGCAGCGCTGGCAATCCTGAACGATGCGCTGGCGGCTGGCGGCATCCGACGGGATGCGTTCGACGCCGGACAGCAGATTCAGCATGTGGTCCTGGGTGGGCTTGCCGTGCTTCAACAGCACGTCGAGTTGTTGCGCGTAATCATCCAGCTGCTCCAGCAGCACCGGCGCAAAGTTCACCACCGCGCGCATCGCCGGGTAGCGCTCCAGGTGCGCAGCCATGTCGCTGTAATCCTTGATGCCGTGCAAATAGACCCATGGCAGGTGGTACGCGCCCTTGAGGCCTTCGCGGTAATACGGCTGGTGCATGTGCCAGCACAGCACCACATTGATCGATTTAGCCGTCATAGTCGTTCTGCAGCCTCGAGTACAGGTTCTGGCCAAGCATCGCCGGCGTCACCAGCACGATGCCCTCCTTGGTTACATGAAAGCGCTTGGCATCTTCGACCGGGTCTTCGCCGATGACCGTGCCGTCGGGAATTACGCAGCCCTTGTCGATGATGGCGCGGGTGATGCGGCAATGGCTGCCGATGCTGACCTTGGGCAGGATCACGCTGTCCTTGATCAGGCTGTAGTTTTCCACCGTGGTGGCAAAAAACAGCACCGAGCGCTTGACCCGCGCGCCCGACAGGATGCAGCCGCCAGCGATCAGCGAATCGATCGCCTC
>DATMWS010000101.1:0-11255 GCA_035562135.1 Thiobacillus sp.
TGCTGCGCGAGCCGGACTTCGGCGCCTTCGTCGTGATCGTGTCGATCGCCATGGGCATCCTGTTCCTCGGCGGACTCAACTGGAAAGTGTTCGCCGGGCTGGTGGTGGTGCTGCTGGTCGGTTTCGTCATCCTCATCCTGACCTCGCCCTACCGCCTGCAGCGCGTGCTCGGTTTCATGGATCCGTTTGCCGACCCCTACGGCAAGGGCTACCAGCTGTCGCACGCGCTGATCGCCTTCGGCCGCGGCGAATGGCTGGGGCTGGGGCTGGGCGGCAGCGTCGAGAAGCTGTTCTACCTGCCGGAAGCGCATACCGATTTCCTGCTGGCGGTGATCGCCGAGGAATTCGGCTTCATCGGCGTGGCGGTGGTGATCGGCCTGTTCGCCTGGCTCATCGTCAAGGCCTTCCTGATCGGTCACCGCGCGGCCCGGCTCGAGCGCAATTACTGCGCGCTGGTGGCGCAGGGCATCGGCATCTGGCTCGGCGTGCAGGCACTCATCAACATGGGGGTGAACGTCGGCCTGCTGCCGACCAAGGGCCTCACCCTGCCCTTCCTGTCGTTCGGCGGCAGCGGCATCGTTGCCAATTGCCTGGCGATTGCCGTGCTGCTGCGCATCGACTGGGAACACCGGCAGATGATGCGGGGAAAAACCTTCTGATGGCCGTCGCGAATCGCACCCTCATGGTGATGGCCGGCGGCACCGGCGGTCATGTCTATCCCGCGCTCGCGGTGGCCGATGCGCTGCGCGCGCGCGGCTGGGACGTGTTCTGGCTCGGCACGCGCGCCGGGCTGGAGGCGCGTGTGGTGCCTGCCGCCGGAATTGACATGGTGTGGGTGTCGATGGGCGGCGTGCGCGGCAAGGGCGTGCTGAATAAACTGCTGCTGCCGGCGCGGCTGCTGGTTGCGTTTGGCCAGAGCCTGCGCGCCATCCTGCAGCGCCGGCCGGATGTGGTGCTGGGCATGGGCGGCTATACGGCCTTTCCCGGCGGCATGATGGCGAGCCTCTTGAACAAGCCGCTGGTCATCCACGAGCAGAATTCGATCGGCGGGCTCACCAACCGCGTGCTGGCCTGTCTGGCCGACCGCGTGCTGACCGCGTTCCCCAAGGTGTTTACCCATGCGCACGACAAACCCATTCCCTGCCGCCGCGTGGCGGCCGAATGGGTGGGCAACCCGGTGCGCGCGGACATTGTGGCGCTGACGGCAGGCGAGCGCGCCGCCCGCAGCGGCCCGCTGCGCCTGTTGGTGGTCGGCGGCAGCCTCGGTGCGCAGGCGCTGAACGAGCGGGTGCCGCAGGCACTGGCGCTGCTGCCGGCCGGGCAGCGCCCGCAGGTGGTGCACCAGTCGGGCCGCCAGCATCTCGACGTCCTGCGTGCGAACTATGCCGCTGCCGGGGTCGAGGCCGAGGTGCGCGACTACATCGAGGACATGGCCGCCGAGTATCGGGCGTGCGACTTCGCCATCTGCCGTGCCGGCGCGATGACGGTGGCCGAACTGGCCTGCGCGGGCGTGCCCGCTGTGCTGGTGCCCTTCCCCTTCGCGGTGGACGATCACCAGACGGGCAACGCCGAATTTCTCAGCGAGGCCGGCGCAGCCTGGCTGATGCAGCAGAAAGACCTGACTGCGGAAAAGCTGGCGACGCTGATCGGCGGGCTCGATCGCGCCACGCTCGCCGCGATGTCGGACCAGGCCGTGAAACTGGCCAAGCCCGACGCGACCCAACAGGTTGCCGATATTTGCGAGGCACTCGCGAAATGAAACACGCCGTCAAGCACATCCATTTTGTCGGCATCGGCGGGGTCGGCATGAGCGGCATCGCCGAGGTGCTGCTGAACCTGGGCTACGCCGTGTCGGGCTCGGACACCGCCGACAACGCGGTGACGCAGCGGCTGGCCCGCCTGGGTGCGCGCATCCACCACGGCCATGCCGCCGACAACATTGCCGGCACCGATGTCGTCGTCGTCTCGACCGCGGTTGCGGACAGCAACCCCGAAGTCATCGCCGCGCGCGAGAAGAAAATTCCCATCGTGCCGCGCGCGCTGATGCTGGCGGAACTGATGCGCCTGCAGCGGGGCATCGCCATTGCCGGCACCCACGGCAAGACCACCACCACCAGTCTGGTCGCCAGCATCCTCGGCGAGGCGGGAATGGACCCGACCTATGTGATCGGCGGCAAGCTGACCGCCGCCGGCACCAACGCGCGGCTCGGGCAGGGCGATTTTCTGGTGGCCGAGGCCGACGAATCCGACGCCTCGTTCCTGTACCTGACGCCGGTGATCGCGATCGTCACCAACATCGACGCCGATCACATGGAGACCTATGGCCATGACTTCGAGCGGCTGAAGCAGGCCTTCGTCGACTTCTGCCAGCGCTTGCCCTTCTACGGCATGGCGGTGCTGTGCATCGACGACCCGCACGTGCGCGAAATCCTACCGCGCATCACCAAACCGATCACCACCTACGGCTTCGACGAATCGGCTCAGGTGCGCGCAGTCGATGCGCGCTTCGAAGGCGGCAGGATGCACTTCACCGTCAAGCGCGAAGGCACGCCCGATCTCGACGTGGTGCTGAACCACCCCGGCATGCACAACGTGCTGAACGCGCTGGCCGCCATCGCGGTGGCGACCGAGGTCGACGCCAGCGACGCCGCCATCGTCAAGGCGCTCGCCGAATTCCATGGCGTCGGCCGGCGTTTCCAGCGCTATGGCGAGCTGCCGACGCGCGACGGCGGGCGCTACACCCTGGTCGACGACTACGGCCACCACCCGGTGGAAATGGCAGCCACGCTGGCCGCCGTGCGCGGCGCCTTCCCGGGCCGCCGGCTGGTGCTGGTGTTCCAGCCGCACCGCTACACCCGCACCCGCGATTGCTTCGAGGACTTCGTGAAAGTGTTGTCGGAAACCGACATGTTGGTGCTGACCGAAGTTTATCCCGCAGGCGAGGCCCCCATCGTCGCCGCCGATGGCCGCGCGCTCGCACGCGCGGTGCGGGTGGCGGGCAAGGTCGAACCGGTGTTCGTGGAAAACGTCGCCGATGTGCCCGCAGCGGTGCGCGATCTGGCGCAGGCGGGCGATGTGGTGCTGGTGATGGGCGCGGGCAGCATCGGTCACGTGGCGCCGTCCCTGGGAGAGCCCCATGCGGCATGACTACCGGATGAGCGAGATCGACGTGGCGGGCGGCGGCGCGCCAGTGCTGCGCGGGCGCTTTCTTTACAACGAGCCGATGAAAAAGCATGTCTCGTGGCGTGCCGGGGGCGCCGCACAGCGCGTCTATATCCCGGCCGATCTGGAGGATCTGATCTGGCTGGTGCGCTCGGTGTCCGTGCACGAGGACATCCACATGGTGGGGCTGGGCAGCAATCTGCTGGTGCGTGACGGTGGCGTGAAGGGCGTGGTGATCCTGCTGCACGGCGTGCTGAAAAAACTGGCGATCGAGAGTCGCACGCACGGCCTGCCGCCCGCGCCGGAGGACATCGAAACTGCTGTGGTGTATGCCCAGGTGGGCGTCGCCGCGCCCAAGCTGGCACGTTTTTCCGCCAATCACAACCTGGCCGGCGGCGAGTTCTGGGCCGGCATCCCCGGCACCGTCGGCGGCGCGATTGCAATGAACGCCGGCTGCTACGGCAGCGAAACCTGGGACAAGCTGGTGCAGGTGCAGACCCTGGATCGCCAGGGACGGCTGAACGAGCGCTTGCCGGACGAGTACGTGACAGGCTACCGGCACGTGGCGCTGAAGCACGCCCACGAAGAATGGTTCATCGGCGGCTGGTTCCGGCTGGCCCGCGGCGACGGTGCGGCCTCGCGCGAAATGATCAAGGAACTGCTGAAAAAGCGCACCGCCTCGCAGCCGCTGAACCTGCCCAACGCCGGCTCGGTGTTCCGCAATCCGCCCGGCAATTACGCGGCGCGGCTGATCGAGGCCTGCGGACTCAAGGGTTACCGCATCGGCGACGCGCAGGTGTCGGAAAAGCACGCCAATTTCATCGTCAATCTGGGCCATGCCACGGCGACCGACATCGAGCGCCTGATCGAACACGTGGAAGACAGCGTGGAAGCACGCACCAATGTGCAGCTGATGCGCGAAGTACGGATTATTGGAGAGCGCCAGTGAAGTCAATTGAATCGGCGAAGAAGTTTGGAAAAGTCGCGGTGATGCTGGGCGGCAACTCGGCCGAGCGCCCGGTGTCGCTCAACAGCGGTGCGGCGGTGCTGGCAGCGCTGACCCGACAGGGCATCGATGCGCACGCATTCGATCCGGCCAACCGCAATCTCGGCGACCTGATCAGCGGCGACTTCGACCGGGTGTTCATCGCGCTGCACGGGCGCTACGGCGAGGACGGCTGCATGCAGGGCGCGCTCGAATTGCTGGGCATTCCCTACACCGGCAGCGGCGTGATGGCCTCGGCCATCGGCATGGACAAGTGGCGCACCAAGCTGCTGTGGCGCGCCGCCGGCCTGCCCACCGCGGACTGGGACATCCTCACCGCCGCCAGCGATTTTGCCGCGGTGGAAAAGAAGCTCGGCCTGCCGATTTTCGTCAAGCCCGCGCGCGAGGGCTCCAGCATCGGCATGAGCAAGGTGACCGAGCCCGGCACGCTTGCGACCGCCTATGGAACCGCCGCCGAACACGACGCGCTGGTGCTGGCAGAAAAATTCATCGACGGCGCCGAGTTCACCGTCGGCATCCTGGGCAACACCGCGCTGCCGCTGATCCGCCTGCAGCCCGCCCAGGACAAGGCGTTCTACGACTTCGAAGCGAAGTACCTGCGCAACGACACCCAGTACCACTGCCCGGCCGGCCTTGCGGAGGCGCAGGAAATGGCGCTGCGGCAGCTGGCGCTCGACGCCTTCCGTCTGGTGGACGGGCGCGGCTGGGGACGGGTCGATTTGATGCTGGACAGCCTAGGCAACCCCTACCTGCTGGAAGTGAACACCTCGCCCGGCATGACCGACCACAGCCTGGTGCCGATGGCCGCGCGGGTAGCCGGCATGGATTTCGACACCCTGTGCCTGAAGATTCTGGAGCAGACGCTGTGACGTCCCCCGAGCTCGCCGCCCATCCCTTGTCGCAGGTCGCCCGCGTGCTGACCTGGGGCGCGCTCGGCCTGCTGGCCTATGGCGCGACCAGCTGGGTGGTGGTGCAGCCGTGGTTTGCCCTGCACAGCATCGAGGTGAAAACCCCGGTGGCGCATGTCACCGAAGCGCAGATCCGGCTGGTGGCCGAGCGCCAGGTGCGTGGCACCTTCTTCACCGTCGATCTGGACGGCGTGTGCAACAGCCTGGAAAAACTCCCCTGGGTGCGCGAGGCGCGGGTGGAACGCCGCTGGCCCGACACCCTGGTGGTGTCACTGACCGAGCATGTGCCGCTGGCGCGCTGGAATGACAACGCGCTGGTGAACGAGGCGGGCGAGGTGTTCGTTGCCGCGGTGGCCCAGCGCCTGCCGCGCCTGTCCGGCCCCGAAGACGGCAGCGCCGAGGTGGTGGCCGCCTATCGCCGCCACCAGGCCGCGCTCGCCCCGCTCGGCATGACGATAGACGAACTGCGCCTGTCGCCGCGCCGCGCCTGGCGGCTGCGGCTCGATAACGGCATGACGCTCGCGCTCGGCCGCGAGCAGACCGACGCGCGGCTGGCGCGCTTCGTCGCCCTGTATCCGCGCCTGTTCGGCGCGCAGCCTGCAACCCAGGTTGCTGCCGCTGCGCCAGGCGCCGCACCGGCTGCCCCCATGACGCCCGTTACGGTCGACCTGCGCTATCCGGACGGCTTCGCCGTGCGGATGCCGCACGGCGTGTCCCCTTTCAAACCAAGTGAAACATGAGTGCCACGCAATATGAGTAAGCCAAGAGACCCCAAAAACCTGGTCGTCGGCCTCGACATCGGCACCTCCAAGATCGTCTGCATCGTTGCGGAAATCAACGACGAGGGCGCGCTCGAGATCATCGGCATGGGCACGAGTCCGTCGCGCGGCCTGCGGCGCGGCGTGGTGGTCAACATCGAGGCCACCGTCAACGCCATCCAGCGCGCGCTGGAAGAGGCCGAGCTGATGGCCGACTGCAAGATCCGCGAGGTGTATACGGGGATTGCGGGGAGCCACATCAAGAGCTTCAACTCGCACGGCATGTTCGCCATCAAGGACAAGGAAATCAGCCAGATGGACGTCGACCGCGTGGTGGAAACCGCGCGCGCGGTCAACATCCCGACCGACCAGCAGATCCTCCACACCATCCCCCAGGAATTCATCGTCGACGGCCAGGAGGATGTGCGCGACCCGCTCGGCATGAGCGCGGTGCGCCTGGAGGTGAAAGTGCACATCGTCACCGGCGCGGTGTCGGCGGCACAGAACATCATCAAGTGCGTGCGCCGCTGCGGGCTGGAAGTCGCCGACCTGGTGCTGCAGCCACTCGCCTCGGCGATGGCGGTGCTGACCGAGGACGAGAAGGAGCTCGGCGTGTGTCTGGTCGACATCGGCGGCGGCACCACCGACATCGCGGTGTTCACCAACGGCGCGATCCGCCACACCGCGGTGATTCCGGTGGCAGGCGATCAGGTCAACAACGACATCGCGGTGGCGTTGCGCACCCCGCCGAAGGAGGCCGAGGACATCAAGATTCGCTATGGCTGCGCGCTGCGCCAACTGGCCGACGCGCGCGAAATGATCGAGGTGCCCGGTATCGGCGACCGCCCGCCGCGCACGCTGTCCCGGCAGACGCTGGCCGAATTCATCGAGCCGCGCATGGAAGAGCTGTATTCGCTGGTGCAGGCCGAATTGCGGCGCAGCGGTTTCGAGGAGTTGCTGTCGTCCGGCATCGTCATCACCGGCGGCTCGGCGGGAATGCAGGGCATGGTCGAACTCGGCGAGGAGGTCTTCCACATGCCGATGCGCATGGGCTGGCCGCGCTACGAAGGCGGACTGGCCGATGTGATGCGCAACCCGCGCTACGCCACCTGCATCGGCCTGCTGATGGCCGGTCTGGAAGCGCGCGGGCGCGATGCGCCGAAGCTGTCCGGCAACAACTTCAAGGACATTCTTGAACGCATGAAAAGCTGGTTCAAGGGGAATTTCTGACGCCGCTGCGCTGGGGTTGAGCGAGCGACGTTGAAACGGGATTTGGTGGTGGTGCCCCGTGTGGCAGACACGCCAAAGGATTTTTGAGTGTGGTTTTCGATTGGGCAAAAAGAGGAGAGCAACATGTTTGAACTGATGGATGTAGATACCCAGGATGCAGTAATCAAGGTCATCGGCGTGGGCGGCTGCGGCGGCAACGCCGTCGATCACATGATCAGCTCGGGCTTGACCGGCGTGGAATTCATCGCCATCAACACCGACGCGCAGGCGCTCAAGCGCAACCAGGCCAAGCTGCAGCTGCAACTGGGCAACGGCGTGACCAAGGGTCTGGGCGCCGGCGCCAACCCCGACATCGGACGCGAAGCCGCGCTGGAAGACCGCGAACGCATCGCCGAACTGATCGACGGCGCCGACATGCTGTTCATCACCGCCGGCATGGGTGGCGGCACCGGCACCGGTGCCGCCCCGGTGGTGGCCGAAGTCGCCAAGGAACTCGGCATCCTCACGGTGGCGGTGGTCACCAAGCCCTTCATGTTCGAAGGCAAGCGCGTGCGCGCCGCCAACGCCGGCATCGAAGCGCTGGCGCGCCACGTCGATTCGCTCATCATCATCCCCAACGAAAAGCTGATGCAGGTGCTGGGCGACGATGTCTCCATGCTCGATGCCTTCAAGGCAGCCAACAACGTGCTGCACGGCGCGGTCGGCGGCATTGCCGAAGTCATCAACTGCCCGGGTCTGGTCAACGTCGACTTTGCCGACGTGCGCACCGTGATGAGCGAAATGGGCATGGCGATGATGGGCTCGGCCCAGGCCAGCGGCGAAAACCGCGCGCGCATTGCCGCCGAACAGGCCGTCGCCAGCCCGCTGCTGGAAGACGTCAATCTGGCCGGGGCACGCGGTGTGCTGGTCAACATCACCGCGTCGTCCACCGTGAAGATGCGTGAAATCCACGAGGTGATGAACACCATCAAGAGCTTCACCGCCGAAGAAGCCACCGTCATCGTCGGCCAGGTGCTTGACGACAGCATGGAAGACGCCTTGCGCGTCACCATGGTCGCCACCGGTCTGGGCAGCCCCGTTGCCCGCCAGCAACCCAAGCCGATGCAGATCATCCGCACCGGCACCGACGATGCGCCGATGATGATGGGCGCTAGCGATGACGTGCCCAGCGTGATGACCAATCGCCGCAACCGCACGGTTCAGGCGATGAGCGATTCCGGCATCGACACCCTGGACATACCGGCTTTCCTGCGTCGTCAGGCGGACTGAGTTGCGGGCGCGGGTGAGTCGTTTGCAGGGGATCCGGTCACTGGCCGGGTCGCGGCAAATGGCTGCCCGTCCCCCCACCGGTTAAAATGACGGGATGATCAAGCAACGCACCCTGAAAACCCCCGTCCGCGCCACTGGCGTGGGCCTGCATTCCGGCGTCAAGGTCGAGATGACCCTGCGCCCGGCTGCCCCCAACATCGGCATCGTGTTCCGGCGCATGGATATCGACCCGCCTGCCGAACTCAAGGCCGATCCCTATCTCGTCACCGACACCCGGCTGTGCTCGATGCTCGAATCCGGCCCTGCCAAGGTGTCCACCGTCGAGCACCTGATGTCCGCGCTCGCGGGCCTCGGCATCGACAACCTGCTGGTCGACCTTACCGGCCCTGAAATCCCCATCATGGATGGCTCCTCGGCGCCGTTCGTGTTCCTGCTGCAATCGGCCGGCATCGTCGAGCAGGATGCGCCCAAGCAGTACGTGCGCATCAAGCAGCCGATCGAGGTGCGCGACGGCGACAAGTGGGCGCGCTTCGTTCCGCACAACGGCTTCAAGGTCGAATTCACCATCGACTTCAAGCACCCCGTGTTCGACAAGAGCGGCAAGACCGTCAGCATCGACTTCGCCGACACCTCCTACACGAAAGAAGTCGCGCGCGCCCGCACCTTCGGCTTCATGCACGAGGTCGAGGCCCTGCGCAACAGCGGCCTCGCACTCGGCGGCTCGCTCGACAACGCCATTGTCATGGACGAATTCCGCGTGTTGAACCAGGACGGTCTGCGCTACGACGACGAATTCGTCAAACACAAGGTGCTCGACGCCATCGGCGACCTGTACCTGCTGGGCCATCCCATCATCGGCGCCTTCGAGGCCCACAAGTCCGGCCACGCCCTCAACAACCTGCTGCTGCGCGAACTGCTGCAGCACCAGGAATCCTGGGAATTCGTCAGCTTCGAGCATAACGAAGACGTCCCCGCCGCCTTCCTGCGCCTGCATCCCCTCACCGCATGATCGTCATCCGCCTGCTGCTCGTCGCCCTGCTGATTGCGGTGGTGGCGCTCGGGCTGGCGTGGCTGTTCACCGGCAATCGCAAATACCTCGGATATATCGGCCGCGTGCTGCGCTTTGCGCTGGTCGTCGGCTTGGTCGTGGCGCTGGTTTATGTGGTGGAGCGGGTGGTGCTGCGGTGAGTGGAGGATATGAGCGGTAGGAATTATCGTGCTTGGCCCATTCCCTTTGTGGCCTTCTAGCCTGCTCGGTACGGATGCTGTAATGCCCAAGAGGGACTTTGCCGCGTAACTGATCCAGTAGAAGCGGCGACTGAGCCAATGACGCATTCACATTCATGTTAGGACGCCCTAAAAACAGGTAATCGCATGATTGGTAACACATTTACAGAAATCCAAACACGAATGACGGTTTATAAGGCGTCATTTAGGATGACACTCTAAGGTGGAACGCGGGTGGCGTCTGGTTCCTGATATTGGTAACTCATTAATCGAAAGGAAAAAAGTGAAATATTTAGCAATTGCATTGCTAATGGTAGCTGGGGCAACGGGGCTATTGGCGATTAGTCAATTTTCAAAAATGAGCGACTTCAACGTTGGGAGCATTTTTGGCACACTGATTATTCCTGCGCTGTTAGGTTGGTGGGGCTTAATTGCGCTATCAAAACAAAAGACAGGAGCAACGCCAACTCCAGACACCCATGTTAAATGCCCTGATTGTCGTGAACTGGTACTAAAGGACGCACGTGTATGTAAGCACTGCGGATGCAAACTAACCCCTCAATAAACCCTCAATCAAGTGGAAAATGCCTCATTCGGTAATTTTCGGAAAAATTGAGACCTAGCTCGCGTAGGGTGCAATAAGCGAAGCGCATTGCACCGGATATTTCATTCGGCGCAATAATGATTGCGCCCTACGCTGGCTGCGCAAAAAGCCGCGCAGGCCGCTCACTTCTGCGTTAGGTTGCTTACGGAAGCGTCATTACATGTCGGAGAATTCATGAACAACGACCAGAAACATACTGTCACGGTACTTCGCTTGCCCCAGTCTCTTCGCAGTTCGGATCAGATGGAAGCCGATGCGCTGAATGGTATTGGCTCGATTCCGGGTGTCATTGACGTCGAGATCGAAGCCTCCGACGCCGACTCGGTTACGTTGTCGTACACGTGGACCGGGTCAGAGCAGTTCCAGGCCACTGACGAGCATTTGGCAAATTTTGGCCTTCGAAAGCGTTGGAAGAATGAGGCGTAGGCAGCCTAACCCTACGCTCAAACGGGTCGCGCCTTCGGCGCGCCCCTTAGCTTCACGTTAGAGGCTGCCCCCGACATGAGCATTCCCTCAAAAATTAAACGCTGGTATCTCGGCGGCCCATTGCCAACGCGAGAGCGTATTTCTGATACCGCTGAAACAATCAGGCTCCCTAACACTTTTGAGCCATCACTTTCTGCTCGCATTGTTCGATCCTTTGTTGGTTTCTATCTTCGTAATTGGCAGTGGTTTGGTGGTTGCATACTTGCAATCGTTCTCGCGGTGTATTTTGGACATTAAGACCGTGAATACCGCCGCGCCCAACATCAGCTCGCGTAGGGTGCAATAAGCGAAGCGCATTGCACCGGATATTTCATTCGGCGCAATAATGATTGCGCCCTACGCTGGCTTTCGACGTTAGGGGTTTCATCTATTAAGGTTTTTGCCGCCATGAACAAACCACTCACATTCATATTAATTTTCCTTTTAATAAATAAATAGGGTGATTAAATAAATAGGGTCTAAATAAATGGTTCTTCCTCAATTTCACTGTGAATTTTCCCACGATGCCTGAGAATTCTGTTTCTTAAATTCGCTGCTGTCATCATGAAAGACACCGTCCTGTACGAACATCTTCTTGGACTGAAATCGCCCTGGTCGGTGAAGTC